>CAZMMO010000047.1:0-10656 GCA_964567365.1 uncultured Rhodanobacteraceae bacterium
TCGATACCTCACCACGAACGGAAATAGATCTTGGCTGGAACGGGAAAAGGCGGTTATTCGAGGTGCCCTACAAGGGCAGCATCCGCTCGTGGTTACGCGGCCGGTGCGGTCTGGCGCAGAATGGCTTCCACTTCGTCGCGGGAGGCCGCACGCAGGATGCGGGGCGCGAGGCGGCGCAGGCGGGTGCGGTCCAGTCCGCCGATGGCGTCGCGCACAGCCAGCAACTGGCCGGGGTGCATGCTGAAATCGGTCAGGCCCATGGCCAGCAGCAGGGGGGTGAACATCGGATCGCCGGCCATCTCTCCGCATACGCTGACCGGCTTGCCGGCGCGCTGCCCGGCGCTGATGACATGGTGGATCAGGCGCAGCAGGGCCGGTTGTAGCGGATTGTAGAGCTTTCCCAGCGCGTCGTTGTTGCGGTCGCTGGCGAGCACGTACTGCGCCAGGTCGTTGGTGCCCAGGGCCAGGAAATCCACGTGCCTGAGCAGGGAACGCACGGTCAGTGCGGCGGCGGGCACCTCGATCATGACGCCCATCTCGATGCTGTCCGGCGGTTCGGCGCCGCCGTTGCGCAGGTCGCGCGCGCAATGGTCCAGCAGGGTGCGCACGGCCTCCAGTTCGTCGACCTGGGTGACCATCGGGATCAGGATGCGCACCGGCCCATAGCTGGCGGCACGCAGGATGGCGCGCAATTGCGTGGCGAAGATCAGCGGATGGCGCAGCGACAGGCGCACGCCGCGCACGCCCAGGGCCGGGTTGTCCTCGTCACGTACGGTCAGCCCGGCCGAGCCGGCCTTGTCGGCGCCCAGGTCCAGGGTGCGGATGGTGACCGGCAGGCCGCCCATGGCCAGCACCAGATTGCGATAGGCACTGAATTGCTCGTCCTCGCTGGGCAGTCCCTGTTGTTGCAGGAACAGGAATTCGCTGCGGTACAGGCCGATGCCGCAGGCGCCGTTGGTGCGCGCGATGGCCAGGTCGGAGGGGATCTCAGCATTGGCGAACAGGCGGATGTCCACGCCGTCACGGGTGCGCGTGGGGGCGCTGGCCAGGGCGGCCAGGCGCTTGCCTTCGCGGGCGGCCTCGCGCTGCCAGTGGCGGTAGCGGGCAAGGTCCTGTGCGGCCGGATGCACGATGACTTCGCCGGCTTCGCCGTCGAGCAGGATCAGGTCGTTGTCGCTGATGTTGCCGAGCGCGTTGCTGACCCCGATCAGCATCGGCAGATTGAGGTTGCGGGCCAGGATGGCGCTGTGCGAATAGGTGCTGCCGGACGCGGCGATCACACCCAGCAGGCCGCGCCCGGCCAGGCTGGCCATGTCACCCGGGGCTACGGTTTCGGCCACCAGGATCTCGCCCACGCGCGAGGCCAGCTTGCGTTCCTCGTTGCTGCTCTTGCGGGCCAGGATGCCGAGCACGCGGCCGATGACCTGGTCGATGTCTTCGCTGCGGCTGCGCAGGTAGGGGTCGTCCATGGCATCGAACACCCCGACCAGGCGGTCGCGCTGCGCCTTCAATGCAGCTCCGGCACGCAGGCGGTCGTCGCGGATCATGCGGTCCAGGTTGCGCAACAGGTCGGGGTCGCTGAGCAGCATGGTGTGCGCATCGACGAATTCGCTGGCTTCGCGGGCCATCGCGCCCTGCAGTTTTTCACGCAGGGCGATCAGCTCCTGGCGCGCGGTTTCCAGCGCCTGATGCAGGCGCCGGACCTCGCCCTCGACTTCGTCGTCGGCCAGGGGGGTCGGGTCGATGCGGATCTGGGTGCCCTGCACCAGACGGGCGCGTCCCAGCGCCATGCCGCGCGCGCCCGGGGTACCGGGGAGAACCTGCCTCATGCGGGTACCTCGCGCGCGCGTCGTGGTGGGGAATGGGCCATGCCGGGCATGTTCAGCCACCCTCGTCGAAATTGCGCTGGAACAGGTCGACGACGGCGTCCAGCGCGGCATCCTCGTCGCTGCCGTCGGCGCGTACGGTCAGGGACGTGCCCTGGCCCGCGGCCAGCATCATCACACCCATGATGCTCTTGGCGTTCACCTCGCGTCCACGGTCGATGAGCATGACGGTGGACTGGAACTTGTGCAGTGTCTGGACGAGCTTGGCCGCGGCGCGCGCGTGCAGGCCAAGGCGGTTGGAAACGGTGACGTGTCGTTCACGCATGGTCGATGAAGATTCCTCTGCGGCCGCCGCTGGCCGCGATTTCGGCAAGTTCGTCCAGGGGCTTGTCGGCGTAGTTCATGACCCGCAGCAGCATCGGCAGGTTGAGGCCCGACACGCAGCGTACCGGCGCTCCGAGCTCGCCCACCGACAGGCCGATGTTGCAGGGGGTGGCGCCGTACAGGTCCGAGAGCACCAGCACGCCGTCGCCGGCGTCCAGCTCGCGCACGTGGCGGCTGGTGAGGCGGCGCATGGTGGCCACGTCGGCGTCGGCAGGCACGTCCATGGCCAGGATCGGCAGCGGCAGTTGCGGCATGACGTGGCGCGCGGCGGAGATCAGCGCCTCGCCGACGGCTTCATGCGTGATCAGGAGAACGCCCACGCTCATGGTCAGTCGAGCTCGCGATGGAAGGTGAGCACCTCGTTGTGGCCGGGGCGAAAATGCTCGGCCAGTTTTTCCACCAGGTAGACCGAGCGGTGGCGCCCGCCGGTGCAGCCGATGCAGACGGTGACGTAGTTGCGGTCGTCGTCTTCGAACTGCGGCAGCCAGGTTTCGAGGAAGCCGATGACGTCGCGCAGGTAGTTGCCGACCTGCTCGTGCGCGTCGAGGAATTCCCGCACCGGCGCATCCTTGCCCGAGAGGGGGCGCAGCGAGCGGTCCCAGTGCGGGTTGGGCAGGCAGCGGGCGTCGAAGGTGAAGTCGGCGTCCAGCGGCAGGCCGCGCTTGTAGGCGAAAGACTCGAACAGCAGCGTCATGCCCTCGGTGGCGGCGGCAAAATGCGTGGCGATCGTGCGCCGCAGCTGGTGCACGTTGAGATCGCTGGTGTCGATCACCCTCTCGGCGATGGCTGCCAGCGGCCGCATCAGGCGCCGTTCCTTGGCGATGGCGTCGGCCAGGGACAGGCCGCCGCCGGAAAGGGGATGGCGGCGACGGGTTTCCGAATAGCGCTTGAGCAGGACGTCGTTGCGGCTGTCGATGAACACCAGGTGCGCGACGATGCCATCGCCGGCCAGGGTCGAAAGCATGTGCGGGATGCGGTCCAGGTCCACCTCGCGATTGCGCACGTCCACGCCCACCGCGATACGCCGCTGGTTGCCGTGGCGTCCTCCCAGCGCCTTGACCAGTTGCGGGATCAGGGCGGACGGGAGATTGTCCACGCAATAGAAATCCAGGTCCTCGAGCGCGCGCAGGGCGACCGTCTTGCCGCCGCCGGACATGCCCGAGAGGATGACCAGATGGACGTTGGAGGAGGAAGTGCTGTCGTCGCTCATGGCGTTGATCGGAAGGGCTCCTGGAGGGTTACCACGGGGGCATGCTCTGCAACTGGCGCGCCTGGCGGTCGATGAAGGTCTGCGCCGGGTCGATGCCGCTGGACTTGAGCATGTAGCTGCGCACGGCCGCCTCGACCATGACCGCCAGGTTGCGGCCGGGGGCGACCGGGATGGTCATCATGGGCACCTTGACGTCGAATACCTCGCGCTCGCTGTTTTCGCCGGTCAGGCGGCTCAGCGCGTCCATGTCCACGGTGTCGCGCATGGGCTTGAGGTGGATGATCAGGCGCAGGTACTTGGACCTCTTTACGGCCGTGTGGCCGAACATCTCGCGCACGTTGAGCACGCCGATGCCGCGCACCTCGAGCAGGTCGCGCAGCAGCTCCGGGCAGGTGCCGTCGATGATGTCGGGCGTGATCAGCGTGAATTCGGCGGCGTCGTCGGCGACCAGGCGATGGCCGCGGGTGATCAGCTCCAGGGCCAGCTCGCTCTTGCCCGAGCCGGCCTCGCCGGTGACCAGCACGCCGATGGAGTACACCTCCAGGAACACCCCGTGCAGGGTGACACGCTGGGCCAGGCTGCGGGCCAGGTGGTATTGCAGGTAGCTCAGCAACTGGTGGCCGCGCTTGGCGCTGGTCCATACCGGGGTGTCGCTTTCCTCGGCCGCGTCGAGCAGGTCCGAGGGCGGTTTCTGGTTCTTGCTGACCAGCAGCGCCAGCGGGTTCTGGGCCATGATCTTCTGGATGGTCTCCCAGCGCTGGCGCGAGTCCAGGCTGTCCAGGTAGGCCAGTTCTTCCGAGCCGATGATCTGCACCTTGTTGGGGTAGATCACGTTGAGGTAGCCCACCAGCGAGGGCCGACGCGATTTCGCCTCGCCGGGATCGAGCACGCGCTTTTCGCCGCGCATGCCTGCGCTCCAGCGGATGTCCAGGCGTTCGTATACGTCGTCGAACAGTTGTCGGGCAGTGAGCTTGTCCATGCCAATGAGCCACCGATGGCCGCGGTTGCGGTCGATGGGCCCATTGTGCCAGCTTGGCGCCGGCTCGTCGCGCGCGCCGGCGCCGCCGCTTGCCCAGGCCGGCCCGGAGACGCGCGCCGGGCCGGCGGATGGGATGTCAGCCGTAATGCACGGCGCGGCCTTCGCGCGGATGGTGGTCGGTGAGTTTCTCCTTGTGCCGGCGCAGCTGGGTGACCAGCTTGTCGAACATCAGGTCGATGGATGCGTACATGTCGGTGTCGTCGGCCTGGGCGTGCAGTGTGCAACCGGCGCCGACCAGGGTGCCGTCGGCGAGGTGGGACAGTTTTTCGACGGACAGCACCACGTTCAGCGAGGTGAGGTTGTCGAAGTGGCGGGCGAGACGGTCAAGTTTGGACTGGACATGGTCACGCAGGGCGGGGGTGATCTCGATCTGGTGGCCGCTGATCTGCACTTGCATGGAACGCCTCCTTCACATTTGCGGTATCCGCCTCACGGCGGACGAAACGAGGGGGAAATGACATCCGCCTCATGTACTGCGAACCCCGGTGGCGGGGAAAGTTTCCTAGCCCGCGCGCTGGCGTTCAGTGGAGCTGGGTATGCGCAACAAATCCCGGTACTTGGCAATGGTACGCCGGGCGACGTGAATTCCCCGTTGCCCGAAGGCATTGGCCAGGGCCTGGTCGGACAGCGGCTTGCGCGGGTCCTCCTCGTCGACGAGTTTGCGCAGCATGGCCTGGATGGCCGTGGACGAGGCGCTGCCGCCGTCCTCGGTGGACACGCCGCTGGAAAAAAAATGCTTGAACTCGAAAATTCCGCGCGGGGTATGCAGGTACTTGCGCGTGGTCACGCGCGAAATGGTCGACTCGTGCATGCCGATTTCCTCGGCGATTTCGCGCAGTACCAGCGGGCGCATGGCCTCGGGGCCGTAGTCCAGGAAGGCGCGCTGGCGGCGCACGATGGCCCTGGCCACCTTGAGGATGGTATCGGCACGGGCCTCCAGGCTTTTCAGCAGCCATCGCGCCTCCTGCAACTGGCCGCGCAGATAGGCGGCATCCTCGCGGCGCACCTGCTGGATCAGGCCGCAGTAGTGCTGGTTGAGCTCCATGCGCGGCTGGCAGCCGGGGCTCAGGGTGACGCGCCACTGGGTGCCGTCGCGCCAGGCGTAGGCGTCGGGGATGACGTATTCGACCGGGCGGGGGTCGAGCGCCGCGCCAGGGTGTGGATCGAGGTGGCGGACCAGCGCGCAGGCCTCGGCTACGGCCTCGGGCTCGGCGTGCAGGCGACGGCTGAGCACGGCGAGGTTGTTACGTGCCAGCAGGTCCAGGTGGTCGGCCACGATGCGCAGGGCGAGGTCCCGTCGCGGCGTGTCGGATGCCAGCTGGCGCAATTGCACGTCCAGGCAGTCGCGCAGGCTGGTGCTGGCCACGCCGGTGGGGTCGAACTGCTGCAACCGCAGACGCACCGCTTCCATGTCCTCGGCCGACACGGTCCATTCGGGCGCCAGCACCTCGGCCAGGCCCTGCAGGTCCTCGTGCAGGTAGCCGTTGTCGTCCAGCGCGTCGATGAGGATGACGGCCATGGCCCGTTCGCGCGTGGACAGGGGCGAAAGGTTGAGTTGCCACAGCAGGTGTTCGCGCAGACCCTCGGGCGCCGAGTCGCGCAGTTCCACGTCGCGGTCGGGCATCGTGGTGCTGGTGCGCGACGGGAGATGCGAGAAATCGAGATCCGTGCTGGGCTGGCCGGGGTCGCTGTCCCAGGCGTCCTCGGCGCCGTCCCGGGTCGTGGCGTCCGCGGCGGCGTCGGCCGCGGGCATCTCGTCCAGGCTCACGGTGTCCGCGGATGCCGGGTCCTCGGACCACTCCAGCATGGGGTTGGTTTCCGCCAGCTGGCGCAGTTCCGTGGTCAGCTCCAGTTGCGACAGTTGCAGCAGGCGGATGGCCTGCTGCAGTTGCGGCGTCAGCGAAAGCTGCTGATGGAGATGCAGTTGGATCGAGGGTTTCATGCCGGCCGCGGAAAATAGCGTGCCATCATCCTACCCACCCGCACCGGCGGGAACCAGCAAATCCGTCACCAAAACCCGCTTCGGGCCGTGGTTTGGAGTCCGCAAGAAGGTCCTCAAGAAGAGGTTACAAACGAAATTCATGTCCCAGGTACACCTCGCGTACCCGGGCGTCGGCGAGGATGTGCGCGGGAGTGCCCAGGGCCAGCACTTCGCCTTCGTTGAGAATGTAGGCGCGGTCGCAGATGCCCAGGGTCTCGCGCACGTTGTGGTCGGTGATCAGCACGCCGATGCCGCGGTCCTTGAGGTGGCGCACGATGCGCTGGATTTCGCCCACGGAAATGGGGTCGACGCCGGCGAAGGGCTCGTCCAGCAGCATGTAGCGGGGCCGCGCGGCCAGGGCGCGGGCGATCTCCACGCGCCGGCGTTCGCCGCCGGACAGGCTGACGCCTTTCTGGTCGGCGATGTGGCCGATTTTCAGTTCGTCGAGCAGGCCGTCCAGTTCGTCGCGGCGCTGATGCGCGTCCAGATCCGGGCGCAGCTCCAGCACGGCCAGGATGTTGTCGGCCACGCTCAGGCGGCGGAAGACCGACGGCTCCTGCGGCAGGTAGCCGATGCCACGGCGTGCGCGCAAGTGCATCGGCATGCCGGTGATGTCGGCGTCGTCCAGGGTGATGCTGCCGGCATCGGCCGGAATCAGTCCTACCACCATGTAGAAACAGGTGGTCTTGCCGGCGCCGTTGGGGCCGAGCAGGCCAACCACTTCGCCTTCGCTGATGTCGAAACCGAAGTCGCGCACCACTTCGCGCGCGCGGAAGCGCTTCTTGAGTCCCTTGGCCGACAGCATCGGTCAGGGCCCCGTGGCGGGGACGGAGGACGGGTGCGCCGGCGCGGAAGCGGACGCGGGCGCGGAGGGGGCGGACTGCGTCGATGGCGGAGCCTGGCGCGGCTGGAAGGTCAGATGCACGCGGTTGTCGCCCCGGCTTTGCGCGGTCATGGTGCTGGACCGGGTGTCGTAGACCAGGGTGCCGCCGCTGGCCGTGCCGCGCCCGGCCTGGCTGATGCGGGCGTCACCGGTCAGTGTGGCGATGCCCTTGGGGACGTCGTAGTCGATGTCGTTGGCTTGTCCCTTGACCAGGTTGCCGTTGTCGTCGATCTGGCGCAGGTGCGCGGGCGAGCCGGTGAGCACCACGCGGCTCACGCGCGAGTCGGCGTCGAAATAGATGGTGGCGCTGGCCCCGGTGGCCTTGAGCGTGCCCTGGGTGATGACCACGTCGCCCTTGAGATGGCTGGTGCCGTTGGGCCTGGCCATGGCATCGGCCGATTTGGCACTGACCTGGACCGGTTGCGAGCGGTCGCTCTGCCGGGCCTGCGATGTCCACGGCCACGCGCACGCCAGCAGCAAGGCGACGGTGGCCAGCAGGCGGGCGTGTTCAGTCTTGCGGGCTCGGCTTGAACGTGCCGTGGAAATCATGCAGCAACTCCAGATGCTTGGAATCGAAATTGGCGCGCAGGCCGACGCTGGACATTCTAGAGGTTCCCTGCCGCAAGCGGGCGGGCCGATCGGTGGCCAGGCGGTGCTGGCGCGGCCAGGCGGTGACGTCGGAGGTGTGGATTTCGGCCGACGGCGCGAGTTTGGTTGCAGCCCGTTGCATGTCGACCTTGCCCATCAGCTTGAGCACGCTGCTGTCGCCGCTGACCCAGCCGTACTCGGAATGGCCGTGCCAGGGTGCGCCGGGCGCGCCGTTTTCGGGAGGCAGCAGGAAATGCGGCTTGTCGATGTACAGCGACTGGTCGCCTTCGCGCCGCTGCAGCGACGGCGAATGAATGCGGAAGCTCAGGCTGCCGTCCAGCGCGTAGGCGTAGAGCGTGAAATCCTTCAGGGTATAACCGGAACGGGGCGGCCCGACCAGCTGGCGCGGTTTGGGCGGCGGCCGCAGCCACCACAGGGCCGCCTGCACCAGGCCGATGGCGAGGGCCAGCACGACGATGTTCGCGATCAGGCGGCGGCGGGTCACGTGGCGGGTCGGGCGTCGGGTTCGAGCAGGCCCTGCGCGGTCAGGATCAGGTCGCACACCTCGCGCGCCGCGCCGTCGCCGCCGTGCTGGCGGGTCTGCCAGTGCACGAAGGGCAGGACCTGCGGATGCGCGTTGGCCACGGCGACGGCCAGTCCGGAGACCTGCATGGCGGGTATGTCGGAAAGATCGTCGCCGGTGAAGACGGTCTGCTCCGGGGTGATGCCCAGTGCCTTCTGCAGTTCGTTCAGGCACGAACGCTTGTCGGACTGACCCTGGTAGACGTGGTCGACACCGAGCTCCTGGGCGCGCAGGGCCACCGGATGGCTGACGCGCGCGGTGATGAAGGCCACGGTGATGCCGTTGGCAAGCAGGCGCTTGAGCCCGTGGCCGTCGTGGGCGTGGAAGACCTTCAACTCGTGACCGTCCTCGGTATACCAGAGGTGTCCGTCGGTCAGCGTGCCGTCGACGTCGAAGGCGGCCAGGCGGATGCGCGCGGCGCGCGCGCATACGGCATCGGAGGCGGGGGCGAAAAGATCGGTGGGCATGGGGGAATTGAGTGTGGCTGGAGGCGTTTGGCGTGATCCTAGCAGAGGCGCATTGCTGCTTTTGCTTTTTCCACTCCCGATTCCCCATTCCCGATTCCCGACCCTCACACCACGCGGGCGCGCAACAGGTCGTGAATGTTCAGGGCGCCGACCACGTGGCGGTCGGCATCGACCACCAGCAGGGCGTGGATCTGGTGCCTTTCCATCAGCTGCGCGGCTTCGATGGCCAGCTTGTCGGCGCCGATGGTCTTGGGATCGCGGGTCATGATGTCGGCCACCGCGCTGGTGCGCAGGTCGATCTGGCTATCGTCGAGCGCGCGTCGCAGGTCGCCGTCCGTGAACACTCCCAGCAAGCGCCGGTCGGCATCGACCACGGCGGTCAGGCCCAGACGCTTGCGGGTCACTTCCAGCAGGGCGTCGCTCATGCTGGCGTCGACCGGCACCGCGGGGATGCCTGCGCCGGTGTGCATGATGTCGCCGATGTGCAGCAGCAGGCGCCGGCCCAGGCTGCCGGCCGGGTGCGAGCGGGCGAAATCGTCGGAGGTGAAGCCGCGGGCCTCCAGCAGGGCGATGGCCAGGGCGTCGCCCATCACCAGCGCCGCCGTGGTGCTGGCGGTGGGCGCCAGACCCAGCGGACAGGCCTCGGCCGGCACGCTGACGTCCAGGTGCACGTCGGCCTGGCGGGCCAGCGAGGAAGCCGGGTTGCCGGTCATGGCGATCAGCGGGATGCCCTGGCGCTTGATGACCGGCAGGATCAGCAGCAGTTCGTCGGTCTCGCCGGAATTGGACAGGGCCAGCACGATGTCCTGCGGCTGGATCATGCCCAGGTCGCCATGGCTGGCCTCGCCCGGGTGCACGAAGAAGGCCGGAGTACCGGTGGAGGCCAGGGTGGCGGCCACCTTGCGCGCGATGTGGCCGGACTTGCCCATGCCCGAGACGACCACGCGGCCGTGGCAGTCGAGGATGCAGCGGCAGGCCTGGCCGAAGGCGCCGTCCACGCGCGGCTCGAGCGAGGCGATCGCGGCCGCCTCGGTGGCGATCACCTTGCGCGCGCTTTGCGCGAGGGTGTCCCCGTGCGTGTCGCCGGTGGGGGAAACCCGGGGGTCGGAGGAGTGGGCGTTCATGAGGTTTCCTTGAAAGCGGGCAACGGAGCACATTCGGCCTCGTTCCGATGCCTCGGGATTTCCATTACCATTCCACGTTCTCATTTTACAGGCATACGGCGAACGCCGTGCGACGCAGTTGCGACCCGGGCCCTGGGGCCTGTGCGCCTGGTTGCCGCATCCGGGCCGCTGCCGGCAACGGGGTATCCATGGATACAGACAGCGTCAAGCAATTGATCGAAAAAGCGTTTCCTGACGCATCCGTGAATGTGCAAAGTGCCGACGAGGTGCATTTCGAAGCCCGGGTGGTCAGCCGCACCTTTGCCGGCAAGATGCCGCTGGCGCGCCATCGCATGGTCTATGCCGCCCTGGGAGAGCGGATGGGCGGCGCCATCCATGCGCTCAGCCTGAAGACCCTCACACCCGACGAAGCCGCCGCGCGCGGGCGACAAGGATAATCGTCCATGGCCAAGATCGTCATTTCCGGGGGTCATCCGCTCGAGGGCGATGTCAACATTTCCGGCGCCAAGAACGCCGTGCTGCCGATTCTCGCCGCCACGCTGCTGGCCGACGAGCCGGTCAGCATCGGCAA
>CAZMMO010000048.1:0-2236 GCA_964567365.1 uncultured Rhodanobacteraceae bacterium
CGCTGGCGAGCACGTGGGCCAGGGTATCGATGTTGTCGGTGAGGCGGTCGCCGAGGAGGATCATGTGATCGGCCATGGGCGTGTCGGGAGTGGCGTGCAGTTGTTCGGCCAGGGCCTGTTGCTGCTTGCGCAGCGAGGGAAGCGCCTGGGGCGCGCGTCCTTGATGCAATGCATCCGCCAGTTCGCGCAGGTGCTGACAGGTGGCCCGGAGGAAACCGGTCGTGGCGTCGGCACCCGGCGGTGTTTCGCAATCTCCGAGCAGGGCTTCGAGCGCCATCGCGGTGCGTACGAAGCGGTTGGCCGCGGTGAACAGGGCGGTGGCCAGTTCGAGCAGTTCGGTACCGGTGGCCGGCTCCGCGCGCAGACGGTCCAGCGATGCCTGGGCATTGCTGCGTGCCGCGCGGGCGGCGGTGCGCGCGTCGCGGTGGGCGTTTGCGGTGTCGGGCGTGGTCAGGGCTTCGAGATAATCGGCGTAGGCTCCCAGCAGGGTGGCCAGCGCCTTGCGCGTGCGGCCGCGTTCCCAGGTGGGCCAGGCGCGGTAGGCCAGCAGGGCCAGCGTGCAGCCGAGCACGGTCTGGATGACCCGCTCGGTGGCGGCGGCACCCGAGGAGATGCCTTCGAAACTGAGCAGGATGACCACGGTACCGGTCAGCGCGACCACGGCCACGCCGTAGTGGGCCGTGGCCAGGTAGCGGAACGTGAAGCACAGTACTGCCATCAATGCCAGGTGGGCCCACAGGTTCTGCGGCGTGATGAACAACAGCGCCGTGGTCAGCAACAGTCCCGCGATGGTGCCCAGCATGCGCAGCCAGCCGGTGTTGACGGTGGCGCCGAAGTCCGGACGCAGCACGATGGCCGCCGTCATCGGCAGCCAGTAACTGTGTTCGATGCCGGTGTGGCGGGATATCAGGCCCGCCAGCATCAACACCACCGCCAGGCGTATGGCGTGACGGAAAGCCACGGAGGACAAGCGCAGGTTGGCGCGCAAGGTGGCCATGGGCGCCGTGTTGCGCAAGGCGCGTGGCATGGCGGTGTCGGCCTTGCGGGCGCGGATTTCGCCGCGGCTGCCGGCCCAGTGGGCGTTACGCACGGCGGCGGCGATTTGCCCGGTCAGGGCATGCACGTGCGACAGCAGGTCGGCATCGTGGTCGCCGGGGGCGAGCCGGCCGTCGATGGCCTTCAGCGCTTCCAATGCGTGTTCGGCGCGGTGGGGCGGTTCGGCCCTTTCCAGCGCCAGGGCGATGGTCTGCAGGACGTGCGCCGCGGCGTCGTGATAGGGCTGCAAGGTCGTGCGGTCGAGTGACAGTTCGGCCAGTGCCATCAGTTCCAGGCGGCTGCGCTCGGCCAGTTCCAGCAGGGTGTGGAAGGCCTCCATGGCGCGGCTGCGGGTGTGCGGGCGTCCCAGCAGGGTCTGTTGCAACTGGGTCATGGTGTCGGATACCGGCGGCGCGTCGTCGTGTTGCCATCGTTGGCGGGCCATGCGCGCCAGGTCGCGGTACACCGAGGCCAGCGCCAGGCGCTCGGGGCGATAGCGGCGCAGTGGCCAGGCGGCCACGGAAAACAGCGCCTGCAAGGCACCGCCGGCCAGGATCAGGCCGCTGGCGCCGAGGGCCTGGTGCCACGGCATCGGCGTGGCCGTGGCGACGATCAGCAGGATCATGCTGGTCATGCCCACCCGGCTCATGCGCGGCCCGTACAGCACCAGCATGCCGCCGGCGAAGCCCCACAGCGCGTAGACGGGAAGCAGCAGGTCCGGTTCGTTGCCGGCCAGGAATCCGACCAGGCCGGACAGGGCCGCGGCAAGGGACACGAGGGTGATCAGGGTCAGCCGTTGCGCATAGGGCCCCGGCTGGTCGGCGAACATCACGTTGAGCGCGCCGGCGCCGACGCCCAGGCCGGCGAGCGGATGGCCGCTGGCGAATCCGACCGCCAGCGGCACGATGACGGCCGCCGTGTTGCGCAGGGCGACCCAGACCGGCACGTCGGGGCGCCGGAACCGGATCAGGGTGGTCAGGAGCGAGGAACGCAGCGAGTAGGCGCTGGCGGACATGGGGACTCAGGGTGGTCGGGGAACGGAGTCATTGTGGCGCAATCCCCCCGTCATCGCCGTCGTTGTCGTCGTTGCTGTTTGTGTAGGAGCGGACCCGGGCGCGGCCGGCCGAGGGGCGCCTTTTACGGGGGTGGGTTCGCGCCCGGGGGGGGGCCTAAACCGGGGGGAGGGGGGGGGCGGGAGGCG
>CAZMMO010000048.1:2246-10615 GCA_964567365.1 uncultured Rhodanobacteraceae bacterium
GACCGGCCTAGAGGCTCACTGAACGCTGATGCTGTCGCGCCCGGGTGCGCTCCTACAGTGACATGGGCGGGGGCGTCAGGCGCGGCCGGCGAATTCGCCGGTCAGGGTGTTGACGCTGACCTTCTCGCCGTTGCCGATGTAGTCGGGCACCTGGATCTCGATGCCGGTGGCCAGGCGGGCCGGCTTGGTGCGTTTGGTGGCGCTGGCACCCTTGAGTTCGGGCGCAGTGTCTTCCACCGTCAGGGTGACGGTGGCCGGTACCTGCAGGCCCACGGCGGCATCGTCGATCAGTTGCACGTAGTAACCCTCGACGTCTTCGACGATGTAGCCGGCGTTGTCGCCGATGGCTTCCGGAGGCAGCGTGTACTGGGTGAAGTCCTCGCTGTCCATGAACACGTAGTTGTCGCCGTCCATGTAGGAGAAGCCGGCCTGGCGGCGTGCCAACTCGACTTCCTTGAGGTTGTCCTCGGCGCGAGCGCTGAGGTTGAACTTGCGGTTGCCGGGGATGGAATACAGCGTGAAGCGGAAGGTCACGTTGCCGCCGCGTGCGGTGGGCGCGCTGCGTTCCACGTCGCGCACCTGGTAGATGGTGCCTTCGTGTTCGATGACGTGGCCTTTCTTGGTGTCGGAGGCTTTCATGGACCGGGAATCGGGAATAGAGAATCGGGGATGGTTGCGAGGATGGGGTTCGAGGCGGGGCTTTTGACCATTCCCCATTCCCGACTCCCCATTCCCGTAACTACTTGGGTTCCAGGCGCACGCCGCCGTCGAGGCGGATGGTTTCGCCGTTGAGGTAGCGGTTGCCGAGGATGAAGGCGACGGTGTCGGCGTATTCGTCGGGCTTGCCCAGGCGCGAGGGAAACGGGATCGAGGCCGCCAGCGACTCCTGCACTTCCGGCGGCATGCCGTCGACCATCGGGGTCCAGAAGATGCCCGGCGCGATGGTGGCCACGCGGATGCCGAAGCGCGACAGTTCGCGCGCCATCGGCAGCGTCATGCCGACCACGCCGCCCTTGGACGCGGAGTAGGCGGCCTGGCCGATCTGGCCTTCGTAGGCGGCCACGGAAGCGGTGTTGACGATGACGCCGCGCTCGTTGTCCTCGCCCGGCTCGTTGTCCTGCATCAGCGCGGCGCCGGCCTTGGCCACGTTGAAGCTGCCGACCAGGTTCACCATCACCGTGGTCTTGAACTTGTCCAGCGGCATCGGGCCCTGGCGGCCCAACACGCGGCCGGCGCCGATGATGCCGGCGCAGTTGACGACGACGTTGAGGCCGCCCATGGCCTCGTGCGCGGCCTTGATGTGGGCAAGGACCGCATCCTCGTCGGTCACGTCGGTGCGGGCGAAGCGGGCGTCGTGGCCCAGTTCGGTAGCGGCGGCTGCGCCTTTTTCATCGTTGACGTCGAACAGGGTCACCTTGCCGCCGTGGGCGACGAAGTGGCGGGCGACGGCGTTGCCAAGCCCGGAGGCGCCGCCGGTGATGACGGCTTTCACCTGGTCCAGTTGCATGGGTGGTCTCCGTGGATCAAAGGCCCATCTTACCTTGTGTGGCCGCTCGCGCACCCGGTGCTGGCTGGGCCGGACGGCGCAAGGTCGAGCAGGTACCAGCGGTTGCAGCCATGGTGTCCGGTGGCGCCCATCGGAGCGTCCAGCGGACGAAAGCCTGCTCGCCGGTACAGGCTTTGGGCTGCGTCCATGCCGGCGAGGGTTTCCAGGTAGCAGTGGCGGAAGCCGAAGGTGCGTGCGCGCTCCAGGCACAGGCGCATCAGCGCACTGCCGGCGCCGAGGCCGCGCAACGGGGGCAGAAAGTACATTTTGCGCAATTCGCAGATGGCCTCGTCGGCGTTCTCCAGCGGGGCCACGCCCGCACCGCCCAACACGCGGTCGTCGCGTTCGACCACAAAATAGGCGCAACGCGGGCGCGAATAGGACGCGTGCATGGTGTCCACCTCGGCGTCATGGATGGCGAAGCCGGCGCCGTCGGCGCCGAATTCGGGCATCACGGTGCGGATCACGGTCGCGACCGCCGGGTCGTCGCGTGCCTCGATGGGGCGAATCTGGAAGGCCTGGTTCATGCCGAATGCGTGGACGAATCCGCCGCGGTGTGCCGTGGGTCGACAAGTGCCTGCAGGGCATGCTCCAGGCAAGGGCCCAGGTGATCCCGAAGCGGGCCCGCGTGGACCCGAATGATCCGGCGCAACAGTGGCAGCGACAGCAGGGCCCGATCCTGCTCTTCCTGTTCGACGAGGATCTGCAGCAGCACGCCCCGGGTGATGTCGGCGCCGCTGCGCGTGTCGACGACGCGGAAGTCCTCGTCTTCCTGGACCAGTTGGCGCACGTATGCCTGCGTGACGTAGCTGGAAATGCCGGTGTCGTACAGGCGCCGGTTGGGGTATTTCTTGATGATGCGGGGGGCCGGAGTCATGGCGCGAAACCTAGCAGAACGTGTTGCACCGCACCAGTGGCGCATGGGCCTGTCCGGAAGGCGGAACGCACCGCGAGATTTCCATGGTTTCATGTAGGAGCGCACCCGGGCGCGACAGCATCAGCGCTCAACAATGAACCCGGAGCCTGTCGCGCCCGGGTGCGCTCCTACGCATCGGTCGCAGGCCAGGGCAGGGCATGCCGGTGCGCCAGGCGCGCAATGTCGAATTGCGGCACGGCCTGTTCGAGCAGTTGGGCCGGGTCGTCGCCATGCAGCTTGCCCACGGGAATTCCCAGGTGGGCCAGGGCGGCGCGCAGCACCGAGGCGGGTGGTTGCGCGGCCAGCGGCCGGGCGGCGTCCGATTTGGAGAGTTTGCGGCCCCGCGTGTCGGTGACCAGGGGCAGATGGAGATAGCGCGGGGTCGGCAGGCCGAGCAGGCGTTGCAGGTAAATCTGGCGTGGCGTGGAGTCGAGGATGTCCAGGCCGCGCACGACCTCGGTGATGCCCTGGGTCGCGTCATCGACCACGCAGGCCAGCTGGTAGGCCCACAGGCCGTCACTGCGGCGCAGTACGAAATCGCCGGCGCTCGCGCGCAGGTTCCAGCTCTGGTGTCCCTGCAACAGGTCGTCGAAAACCAGGTCGAGGTCGGGCACGCGCAGGCGCAGGGCCGGCGGCCGGGAAGGCTCCGGTGCACGTACGCAATGGCCATCGCGATGCAGGCCATGGGTCGGGGTCAGGTCCTTGCGGCTGCACCAGCAGGGAAACACGTGGCCGGCTGCACGCAGGCGATCGAGTGCCCGCTGGTAGGCCTGGTTGCGGGTGGACTGGCAAAGCACCGGCGCATCGGGCTTCAGGCCCAGGCGCGCCAGGTCCCGCTGCAGGGCGGACGCCGCCCCGGGCACTTCGCGCGGCGGATCGAGATCTTCCACGCGCAGCAACCATTGCCCATGGAACTGTCGCGCGCGCAGCCAGCTGGCCAATGCCGCGGCCAACGAGCCGGCATGCAGCCTGCCGGTGGGCGAAGGGGCGAAACGACCTCGGTACACCTTGGGAGAACCTCTGACCAGTCACGGCGCCATCCATGGCGCCGCATCATACCCAAGGCATGCGCCGCGCATCGCGTGGCGCATGCTGTCCGCGTGCGGCATGCTGTATCGGCCGGCTCAGGAGTTGCCCTCGTTCACGTGGGAATGTACAGCGGGTAGAGATCATTCTCCTCGTTGTCGAGGCGTTGTTCGAGCAGGGTGCCCACGGCGGCATAATCGCCGGCGAATTGTTCGCGCTCGGCGTGGGAGGAAAAGTCGGCGTCCTGGTATTTCTTGACGAACTCGATGACCTTGCGGGCAATGGCATTCATGTCGCGCCGGAACTCGTGCATGACCTTGGCATTCTCGTGGTCGTTTGCCGTCAATTCCTCGACATAGGTATAGAAGCGGACGTTTTCCGTGAGGATATGCGCCTGCAGACCCGATTTGAAGCGAACGAGCAGTTTCCGCACCTCGTCATAATCCCCGCTTTTGCTGGCCGTGCCGATGCGCGCGAATATGGCGCCGATGCGGGCATGGTCGCCGAGCAGGGAGTCGATGAGCTTCGGATCGTATCCCACGCGGTGCGACTGTTCCGGCTTGACCGGCTCGTACATGCGTGGTGCGACGTCGACGTTTTCCTGCCCGAACATCTTGCGAAAAAAACCCATGGCGGTGCTCCCTTGGTTCCTGTACTGGATAGCTCCCCGTGGACGCAGTGTAGTCTGGTTCGGGATGCTGTGGCAGCCGGTCTTGAAAAAGGCTTCGACTGCCCCGACACAACGGGCACGTATCGCAAACCGCAAGCAGGAGCTGTGCCATGACGACCGATTCCGGCGTTGAAACCCGCCCCTTCGAGGCCGAGGTGTCCCAGGTTTTGAACCTGGTCACACATTCGCTGTATTCGCACAAGGAGATCTTCCTGCGCGAGCTGATTTCCAATGCTTCGGACGCCTGCGACAAGCTGCGTTTCGAGGCCATCAGCAAGCCCGAGCTGCTGGACGGGGACGCGGATTTCCACATCGATGTCCGCTGCGACGCCGACCAACGCACGATCACCATCAGCGACAACGGCATCGGCATGAGCCGCGAGGAGATCACCGCCAACATCGGCACCATCGCCAGCTCCGGCACGCGCCGCTTCCTGGAAGCGATGAGCGGCGAGGCCAAGGCCGATGCGCGCCTGATCGGGCAGTTCGGCGTGGGTTTTTATTCGGCGTTCGTGGTGGCTGACAAGGTGACCGTGTTCAGTCGTCGTGCCGGCTCGCCCGAGAACGAAGGCGTGAAATGGGAGAGCGACGGGCGCGGCGAATATGCCCTGGAAACCGTCGACCGGCCCACGCGCGGCACCACGGTGGTCCTGCATCTGAAAACGGACGAGGATGAATTCCTCCGCGGCTGGAAATTGCGTTCGCTGATCGAAAAGTATTCCGACCATGTGGCTTTCCCCATTCGCATGCCGAAGGAAGACGACGGCAAGCCGACCGATGAATGGGAAGTGGTCAATGATGCCTCGGCATTGTGGATCCGGCCCAAGTCGGAAATCACCGAGGACGAATACAAGGCCTTCTACAAGTCGATGGGGCACGACTTCAACGATCCGCTGGCCTGGGCGCACAACCGCGTCGAGGGCCGGCAAAGCTTCACCACGCTCCTGTACCTGCCGACGCAACCCCCGTTCGATCTGCTGATGGGCGCGCGCGACGAGCGCAAGGGCCTGAAGCTGTACATCAAGCGCGTGTTCGTCATGGACGCCGCCGAGGAACTGCTGCCCAATTACCTGCGCTTCGTGCGCGGCGTGGTCGACGCCGACGACCTGCCGTTGAACGTGAGCCGGGAGATCCTGCAGCACAACCGCCAGGTCGACCGCATCAAGGCCTCGTGCGTGAAGCGCGTGCTGGATCTCATCGAAAAGCTGGCCAACAGCGAGCCGGAAAAATTCGCCACCTTCTACCAGGCCTTTGGCAATACGCTCAAGGAAGGCATCGTCGAGGACCCCGACAACCGCGAGCGCATCGCCAAGCTGCTGCGCTTCGCCTCCACCCAGGGCGAGGGCGCGGAAAAGAAGGTCTCGCTGGACGACTACGTCGGCCGCATGCAGGCCGACCAGGCCAACATCTGGTACGTCACTGCCGATAGCTACAAGGCCGCCGCCGGCAGCCCGCAGCTGGAGGCGTTCAAGGCCAAGGACGTCGAAGTGCTGTTGATGAGCGACCGTATCGACGAGTGGATGCTGGGCTACCTCAACGAGTACCAGGGCAAGCCGCTGAAGAACGTCACCAAGGGCGAACTGCCGCTCAGCGAAGCCGACAAGAAGCAGCAGGAAGAAGCCGGCAAAGCCGCCGAACCGTTGACGAAGAAGATCAAGCAACTGCTGGGCGACAAGGTGGAGGACGTGAAGGTATCCGCGCGCCTCACCGATTCACCATCCTGCCTGGTGCTGGCCGAGCACGACATGGCGCCGCACCTGGCCGCCCTGCTGCGCGAAGCCGGCCAGGAAGTTCCCGAGTCGAAGCCGACGCTGGAGATCAATCCCGGGCATCCGCTGGTCCAGCGCGTGCAAGGCGAGGCCGATGCCGACACCCAGCGCGACATCGCCGAGCTGCTGCTGGACGAGGCCAACCTCACCGCCGGCGCGCCGCTGGCCGACCCGGCTGCTTTCGTGCAGCGCATGAACCGCTTGCTGCAAGCATGATCCGATCCCGTCCCGCCGCCGCCTTCGCAGGAGCCGGCAGGGCAGGTTCCTGTGAAGGCGGCAGCGGGATTTTCGCCGCGTGATCATGGCATAGTGGGCGAGGATGATTCAGGGGGCGGGGCATTGACATCGACGCGCGGGTACGACTACGTCATCGTCGGCGGAGGCTCGGCCGGCTGCGTGCTCGCCGCGCGGTTGAGCGAAGATCCGTGCGTGCGCGTGTGTCTTCTTGAAGCCGGCCCCGCCGATGACAGCGTGTTCGTGCGCGTGCCGTTTGGTGTCACCGCCATGATGCGCAGCCGCAGGCGCAACTGGCGGTTGATGACCGAGCCTGAGCCGCATCTGGGCGGGCGGCGCCTGTTCTGGCCACGGGGCCGCACGCTCGGGGGCTCCAGCGCCATCAACGCGATGTGCTTTACGCGCGGGCATCGATCCGATTACGACCACTGGGCCGGGCTGGGCAATGACGGCTGGAGCTATGACGAGGTGCTGCCGTATTTCCGCAGGTTCGAGAACTGCGAGCGCGGAGCCGACGCGTTTCATGGTGTCGGCGGCCCCTACAACGTCGCCGAATTGCGCGATCCAAATCTCCTGAGCCGGACTTTCGTACGTGCGGCAGTCGAGACGGGCCTGCCGCGCAATGATGATTTCAATGGCGCCCGCCAGGAGGGTGCCGGACTTTACGAAGTCATGCAGAAGGATGGCGAACGGTGCAGCAATGCCCGTGCCTTCCTGCGCACGCCGGGGCCGGACGGGCAGATACCGGAACGGCGGCCCAACCTCGACATCCTGGTCGAGGCGCATGCTACACGGATCCTGTTCGAGGGGCGACGGGCGATGGGGGTGACCTGTCGTCATCGTGGTCGGGATATCGAGATCCGCGCCGATCGTGAAGTGCTGTTGTGTGGCGGTACCGTCCATTCGCCACAATTGCTGTTGCTTTCCGGCGTGGGTGCCGGGCGCGAGCTGGCACGCCACGGAATCCGCCAGGTGCACGAGTTGCCTGGCGTCGGCAAGAACCTGCAGGATCACGTCGACGTACTCGTGGTGCACAAGGCCCTTCGCCGCGTGGGTCTTTCATTGGGCCCGCTTTTCCTCGGCCGTGCCGTGGCGGGGCTGGTGGATTACGTGCGCCATCGCCGCGGTTTCCTGACCGGCAACGCGGCCGAGGCCGGTGGGTTCGCGCGTACCGATCCGGGTCTGGACAGGCCGGACATCCAGTACCACTTCCTGCCCGTGATCCAGGAGCGTCATGGCCTGGCGTTGCGGCGGTCCCTGGGGTTCGGTTTTTCCCTGCATGTCTGTGTGTTGCGCCCGCGCAGCCGCGGTGAAATCAGCTTGCACAATGCCGACCCGTTCGCCGCGCCGCGCATCCAGCCGAATTATTTCAGTGACGAGGCGGACATGCGGACCATGATCGCCGGCGTGCGCGCCGCGCGGGCCATCCTTGCCGCACCAGCATTCGACCCTTATCGTGGCGAAGAGATTTTCCCCGGCGGGTCGATCCGCAGCGATGTGGAGATCGAGCGTTTCATTCGCGCACGCTGCGAGACCATCTATCACCCCGTGGGTACGTGCAGGATGGGCGTCGATGCGGAAGCGGTGGTCGACCCCCGGCTCCGGGTGCACGGCCTGGACGGCTTGCGCGTGGTGGATGCCTCCGTCATGCCCACCCTCGTTGGCGGCAATACCAATACACCCGTTACCATGGTCGCGGAGAAGGCCGCCGACATGATCCGTGGGCGGGCGAAAGTGTGACTTCAAGTGGGTACGAGGCCCTCATGACGGACAAACCTGCCAAATTCAGTGATATCGAAGACGCTTTCTCCATGGTTGATGTAAATGGCCTCGGTGAAATCGAGGCATGGGTGGACCGGCGGACGGGCGTCACGTATGTCAGCATTCCCGAGGCGATCAGTGGCGAGAAAAATGTATTGCCGGATGACATTGACGACGAAGATCGTTATCTCTCCATCCCCGACAAGCGGGACCTCGGTCTGGGCAAACCACTGGTGATGCGGTTTGCCCGCAACCAGGTACCTGAACTCTATGACCGGATCTGGGAGATTTTTTCGCGTCGTGGTGCCTATGCACGCTTCAAGAGTCTGCTGGAACGGGAAGGTCATCTGGAGGAGTGGTACGCCTACGAAGAAGAGCAACGACAGCAGGCCATACGCCAGTGGTGTGACGACAACGGCATTGCCTTGAGCGATTGAGTCCGTACTG
>CAZMMO010000049.1:0-10509 GCA_964567365.1 uncultured Rhodanobacteraceae bacterium
TGCGGCCGATGCCGCAGAAATCCGGATAGCTGGTGTCGCCCAGCGCCAGCACGGCGAACTGGAGCTCCGGCAGCTTCGGTGCACGCCGGCTTTCCAGGTGCTCGATGAAGGTGCGGGAATCGTCCGGGGGTTCGACCTCGTCGCCGGTGCTGTGGGTACTGATCACCACGTACAGCAGGCGCTCGGTCTTCAGCTCGTGGAGAGGGTAGGCGTCGGCACGCAGCAGACGAACCTCGATGCCTTCCGCGCCGGCACGTTCGGCCAGCTGTTCGGCCACGCGCTTGGCGTTGCCGGTCTGGCTGCCGTAGAGCACGGTCAGGCGCAGGCTTTCGCCCGCCTGCTGCGGCACCGCCGCCAGCGGCGGTGCTCCGGCCGCGTGCGCGGCGGCACCGGCCATGTAACCGGAGAGCCAGTGCAGCGCCGGGCCATCCAGGCCCTGGATCAACTGTGCGGCAAGAACGGACTTTTCCGCCGAAAGCGGCGGTGCGGGTAGTGCGGCTGCCTGGGGCATGGCGATACCGTCTGGACGTCCAAATGGGGATGCTCATGGTAGGTGCAGCGGCCCGTGGCAATGAAAGGACGAGGGGGCATGGGTATATAACCAGCCGCATCGGGCCGCAGGGTGGGTGTGGCCCGATGTCTCGTCATCTGCGACCCCGATGAGGCATGCTTGTCGCTCCTGGACGGGGGCATGCATGTTCCACCTGTACTACGACACCGACCTCGATTGCCTGGCCGACCGGCTGGGAAGCTTGCTGGCGCGGCGTGATCCGGCGCAATTGCTGCGTCCGCAGACGGTGCTGGTGCCGCAGAAGGGGTTGGAGCGCTGGCTGGTGCAACGGCTGGCCGGGCGGCACGGAATTGCGGCCAACCTGGAATTCATCGCGCCGGCGCAGATGGTGTGGCGGGTGCTGCGCACGCTGCATCCCGACTTGCCGGCGCATTCGCGCTTCGACCGCGAGGTGCTGGTGTGGCGGCTGCTGGAGTTGCTGGAGCGTCTGCCGGCGCAGGCGCCGGCCGTGGCGGCCCTGGTCGGGGGGGATCCGCAGCCGTTGCGCCGGTTCCAGTTGGCGGCGCATCTGGCGCATCTGTTCGAGCGCTACCAGGCCTATCGCCGCGATCTGCTGGAGGACTGGCGGCGCGGCGGGGAGTCGGGTGATGCGCAGGCCGTGTTGTGGCGTGCCCTGGTCGAGGGCACGCCGGAGCCGCCGCGGAGCCGTTTGCTGGGCGATTTTCTGCAACGTTACGGCGCCGACGATGCCGTCGCGCCGCCCGGGTTGCCGTCGCGCCTGTTCGCTTTCGGTTGCATCAACGTGTCGCCGGACGTATTGCGTTTCCTGGGCATACTCGGGCGTCATGTGGAGCTGCATTTTTTCCTGCCGACCCCGTGCCGCGAATACTGGGGCGACATTCCCCGCCGCCACGACGCCGCCGCGCAATTGCGCGAGCATGGCGGCGGTTTTTTCGACCAGCCGGCCAACCCGCTGCTGGTGTCGATGGGTGGTCTGGGCCGCGACTTCGTGGCCCAGGTGTTCGGCTACGACGAGGTGCAGCCGGATATCGAGACCTTTGCCGACGACACCGAACCGCCGCGCGACACGCTGCTGCATCGCCTGCAGGCCGACGTGATCACGCTGCAGGCGCCGCGGTCGGATGAAGCGGCGGGCGCCCCCGATCCCGACGATGATTCCCTGCAGGTGCATGTGTGCCACTCGCCCATGCGCGAGGTCGAGGTGTTGCACGACCGCCTGCTGGACCTGTTCCAGCGGCACGAGGACCTCGAGCCGCGCGATGTGGCCGTGATGGTGCCCGACCTGGGCACCTATGCGCCGTGCGTGGATGCCGTGTTCGGCGCCCTGTCCGCGCACGATGCGCGTTTCATCCCGTGGACGGTGGCCGATCGCCCGGCCAGCCAGGCGCATGCCCTCAGCGCGATGTTCCTGGATCTGCTGGATATGCCGGCTTCGCGCCTGGGTCTGGAAGAAGTGCTGGAGATATTGGCGGTGCCGGCCGTGGCGCGTGCCGGCGGCCTGGACGGTGCCGATCTGGAGGCCCTGCGCAAGTTGGCCGTGGCGGCGGGAATTTGCCGCGACGAGGACGCCGGCGACCGCCAGGCGCAGGGGCTGCCGGCCTATCACGAATTCAGCTGGGCCTTTGGCCGCGAGCGGCTGCTGCTGGGTTACCTGCTGGGCCATGATGCCGAAGCGGGCGCGGACCTTGCCTTCGACATCGCCCCGCTGACCGACCTCGAGGGCGCGCGCGCGGTCGCCCTGGGCCAGTTGCTGCGCGTCCAGCGGCTGCTGCGGCAATGGCGCGACCAGGCCCGGCAGGCGCGCACGCCGGCGCAGTGGCAGCGTCTGCTCAATCGCCTGCTGGACGCGCTGGTTCCCGATACCGATGAGCGCGACGAATCCCGCGCGCTGGAATCCATCCGTGCCGCCCTGGCCGCCCTCGGCGACGGCGCGCAGTGGGCCGCTTACACCGGTGCGCTCGACTGGCGAAGCGTGCGCGATTTTCTGCGCGGACAGCTGGCCGAGGCGCCGGTACACCAGCGCTTCCTGGCCGGCGGCGTCAGCGTGTGCGGCATGGTGCCGTTGCGCAACGTGCCGTTCCGGGTGATCTGCGTGCTGGGCCTGGATGCGGCCTCGTTTCCGCGTCAGGACCCGGCCGATGCCATGAGCCGCCTGTACGCCGACGCGCTTGCCGATCGTCGCCGCCTGGGCGACCGTTCGACACGCGAGGACGACCGCTACCTGTTCCTGCAAACCGTGATGGCCGCGCGCGACGTATTGCATCTGAGCCATGTCGGCATCCACCCACGCGACGGCAGCCGCATCGAACCTTCGGTGCTGGTGTCCGAATTGCTCGACACGGCCTGCAGCGGCTACTTCGCCGATGCCGAAGCCGCGCGCGCGGCGCTGGTGGTCACCCATCCCATGCAACCGTTTTCGCGGCGTCTGTTCGATGGCAACGACGCGCGGCTTTTCACCTACCGTCACGAATGGCTGGCCACCGCGCGGGCGGCTTTCGGACAGGCGCGGCAAGTGCGCTTTGCCGATGTGGCATGGCCCGTGGACGAGGTGCCCGGGCGCGTCGACCTGGCCGACCTGCAGCAGTTCTTCGGCGCGCCGCAACGGTATTTCCTGCGCCAGTGCGTCGGTCTTGCCCTCGCCGGGGTGGAGGACGGCGGCGCGGATCGCGAGCCGCTGGTCGATGAGGCCATGACGCGCGCCGTCCGCGAGCGCGGCCTGCTGGATCGCCTGCTGCACGAGGACCTCGATGTCGACGCCACGCGCCGCTGGGCACGCGCGCATGGCTGGTTGCCGCCCCTGGCGCTGGGTGAGAAGGTGCATGCGGACTCGTTCGCGGAAGTGGCGCCGCAGGCACGCATCTGGCGTTCCCGCGCGGGCGGGGAGACGCCGCCGGAGGCACAGGTTTTCGAGCTGGCCCTGCCTTCCGGACGCGTGATCGAGGGACGGCTGCCGCATCTCGATTCGACCGGGATGGCGTCCTGGGTCGGCAATGCCAACAATGCGAAGAACTGGATGCACTGGTGGCTGGAGGCCCTGGTCGCGCGCGCGCGCTTCGACGGGGTCGACTGCCTGGCCTTTGGCCACGGCCATGATCGCCTGCCGATGCCGTTGGCGCCGCGCATGCCCTCGTCGAAAGGCGCCGTCACCTTGCTGGATGGCTTGCTGGATATCCATCAAGAGGGGCTGGCGCGACCCTTGCCGCTGCCGCCGCGCAGCGCCTGGGCCTGGGTCAGGGATGCGGCCACGCGGAAGGAGCCGGACGCAGCCAAGTCCCTGGACGCGGCGCGCAAGGAGTGGGAAAAGGAGTCCGCCGACCCGTGGATCGCCACCGCCCTGCGCGGTATCGATCCGCTGGCCGACCCGCGCTTCGGCGAGCTGGCGCTGGAGGTCTACGGTCCCTTGTGGGACGCGCTGCAGGCGGGAGTGCGCCCATGAGCCGGCTTGTCGAACGCGCTGCTGCGGATACCGCCCTGTCCCTGCCGCTGGACGGCATGCAACTGATCGAGGCCAGCGCCGGCACCGGCAAGACGTACACCATCGCCGGCCTGTACGCGCGCCTCGTCGTCGAGCGCCGGCTGCCGGTGCGCAAGGTACTGGTGATGACCTTCACCAAGGCCGCCACCGAGGAACTGCGCCAGCGCCTGCGCGAGCGCCTGGCCCTGTGCGCGCAACTGGCGGCCACGTCCGCCGCCGATCCCGACGCAGCGGAACCCGGGGACACCGATGACGAGCAGGCCTGGGCGCTGGCCCTGCTGCGCCGTGCCAGCCGCGCCAATGACGAGCCGCCCGAAGTCATGGCCGAGCGCCTGCGCCTGGCCGTCACCGGCATGGACGAGGCCGCCATCTTCACCATCCACGGCTTCTGCCAGCGCGTGCTGGACGCCCATGCCGCCTTGCTTGATGGCGCCGTGGCCGGTGCGGAGCTGGTGCCCAGCGACCGCGACCTGCTGGAAGCTTTCGCCGCCGACTTCTGGCTGCGTGTGGCGGGGCGGGGCGATGCCGATCAACTGGCCGCGCTGGAACAACTGGCGCGCACGCCCGCGGCCCTGGCCGGGGTGTTGCTCGACCTGGTCGCGTTTGCGGGCGCCATCGAACCGGCGGCGGGCAAGGTGCCGGATGCCGCCGACGAACCCCTGGCGTGGCAAGAGCTGCGGGCCGCATGGCAAGCCGATGGCGACAAGGCCGTCGCATCGTTCCACGAATGGCTCGCAGCCGGTTATCTGAAGAGTCATTACCAGAAAGGCGGCGCCGACCGGATACGAAGGCTCGCCGCCATGCTGGCCGGTGGCCAGAAGCCGGACCGGGCGTTGCTGGAAAAATTTGCCCAAAGCCGGCTCGATCGGGGCGTCTACAAGGGCAAACCCGGGTTTCCGCAACAGGACGCATTCCTCGCCATCGACACCTGGCTGGCCGCAAGCGAAGCCGTCGATGCCCGTCGTCGTGCCCTGCAACCGGCGCTGCTGCAACAGGCCGTGGCCGAGGCGCGCAGCTGGCTGGCCGTGCGCAAGCATGACCTGGCGCGGCTGTCCTACGACGACCTGATCGTGCGCCTGGCCGCGAGCCTGACCGGCGAAGGCGCGCGCGGCGATCGCCTGGCCGCGGCCTTGCGCGCGCAATATCCCTGCGCGCTGGTCGACGAATTCCAGGACACCGATCCGCGCCAGTTCGCCATCCTCGACAAGTTGTACCGGGGGCACGGCAGCCTGTACCTGATCGGCGATCCCAAGCAGGCGATCTACGGTTTTCGCGGCGGCGACGTGCATGCCTATCTGCGGGCGGCGAAAACGGCCGACGGACATCATCACCTGGACCGCAACTTCCGTTCCAGCGCCGGCATGCTGCGTGCGGTCGAGGCGCTTTTCAGCGTCAGCGACGAGCCCTTCCTCGAGGACGGCATTGCCTTCGAGCACGTGGCGTGGGGCGGCCGGGTGGCCGACGATGCGCTCCAGCTGGACGGCAAGCCGCTCAAGCCGTTGAACTTGTGGCAGCCGCCACGGCGCGACGACGGCACATTGCCCCGGGTCGGCAACTGGCGCGAGGCCGCGGCCCATGCCTGTGCCGTCACCATCGTGCGCCTGTTGCGCCAGGCCACGCTGGACGACCGACTCCTGCAGCCGGCGCGTATCGCGGTGTTGACCAACACCAATGCCGAGGCGGCCCTGACGCAGGACGTGCTGCATGCCCACGGTGTGCCTGCCGTGTGCCTGCGCCAGGAAAGCATCTACGCCTCGCGCGAGGCCGCCGAACTGCTGCGCCTGCTCGATGCCTTGCTGGTGCCGCAGTCCCTGCCGCGCGCGCGCGCGGCGCTGGCCACCGAGCTGCTGGGCCGCACCCTGGCCGACCTGGCACGCATGGATACCGACGAGGTTGCCTGGCGCGAGGTGCTGGAAGAATTGGCCGACCTCAACGAACGCTGGTTCGCCCGCGGCATCCAGGCCATGCTGGAGCGGCTGGCCGAGCGCCACGCGCCACGCCTGCTGGCCTTGCCCGACGGTGACCGCCGCCTGTCCAACCTGTTGCAACTGGGCGAGGCGCTGCAGGCCGACGGCCATCGCCTGGCCGGCGAGCGCGCCCTGCGCGATGCCCTGGCGCAACACATCCGCGATGCCGACCACCGCAACGAGGAAGAGCAGTTGCGCCTGGAAAGCGATGCCGCCTGCGTGCAGATTGTCACCCTGCATCGCAGCAAGGGTCTGGAATACGACGTGGTGCTGCTGCCGTTTGCCGCGTTGATGAAGGCCAAGGCGCCCAGCAAGGGAACGCTGGCAACCTTTCATCGCGGCGACGCGGCGGTCAAGCGCCTGATCCGCTCCGGCAAGGAAGCGCGCGAGGAGACCGATGCCGAGGCCTGCGCCGCCGCCCGGCGCGAGGAGCTGGCCGAGGACGTGCGCAAGCTCTACGTCGGCGTGACCCGCGCCCGCCATGCCTGCTGGATGGGTTGCGGTGGCGGCAGCGCGCTCGGCCATTTGCTCGGCGATGCCGTCGACGGCCGGGCCCTTGCCGAGGCCCATCCCGAGGTCATTGCCTGTCTGCCCTTGCCCAGGGATGACGCCGAATCGCTGCCCGCGGCTCCACCCGCGGAGCGGGCAAGTGTGCGAACCTTCACGCGCGACCTGCCGCGCGACTGGTGGATCCACAGTTTCTCGCAGTTGGCCGCGGGGGCGCGTGACGAGGTGGCGGTGGCCGGTTCGGCCGCCGACGAGTCGCTCGACGCCGCCGAGGCAATCGAGCCGCCAGCCGCCGCCGTCGAAATTCCCGCCTGGCCGCGTGGCGCCCGCTACGGCAACGCCGTGCATGCCATCCTCGAGCAGGCCGGTTTTGCCGATTGGCGCGGCGCGTCCCGGGCACCCCCGGCCGCGGACGAACCGCTGCTGGCGCGCGAACTGCGTGCCGCCGGCTATGCCGGCGAGGAGCAGGCCGAGGCGCAGTCGGCCACGGCGCGTCTGGTCGCCGCGGCGCTCAACGTCCCGGTCGTCGGCGATTTGCGTCTGGCCGATCTGGAGATGCGGGACCGGTGTGCCGAAATGGAGTTTCATTTCGGCATCGCCGGTGCCGACCCGGCAGCGCTTCTGACCTTGCTGCACCAGTACGGCTACCAGCGCCAGCAGCCCGATTTCGCGCGCATGGGTGATCGCCTGCGCGGCATGATGACCGGCATCATCGACCTCGTGTTCCGGCACGCTGGCCGGTGGTGGATCGTCGACTACAAGACCAACTACCTCGGCCCGCAGGCGGTCGACTACCGGCCCGAGCGTCTGCCCGCGGCCATCGCCGAGCACGATTACGACCTGCAATACCTCATCTATGCCGTGGCCCTGCATCGCTGGTTGCGCCTGTCGCTGGGAACCGGCTACGACTACGCGCGCGATTTCGGCGGCATCCGTTACCTGTTCCTGCGTGGCATGGCCGCGGACCTGCCCGGTTGCGGCGTGTTTGCCGACCGGCCGCCGCAGGCGTTGATCGAGGGACTGGATGCCTTGCTGCACGCGCCGCAGGGAGGTGCCGCATGAATGCCGTCGCCGCGCGCGACGGGCTGATCGGCCGCCTGCAGCGCCTGCATGCGCTGCGTCCGCTGGACGCCGAGCTGGGCCGCCTGCTGCTGCGGCTGGACGTCGCTGCCGATCCCGCGCTGGGCCTGGCCGCCGCCGCCGCCAGCCAGGCCGTGGCGCAGGGCCACAGTTGCCTGCCGCTGGACCAGATGGCGGCGGTGCTGGCGGCGGCCGGCGGCAGCGAACGCCTGCCGCCCTTGCCCGACGCCGCCGACCTGCATGGCGTGTTGCGCGCCAGCGCGCTGGTCGGCGGTCCCGGTTCGCCCCCCCATGCACGGCTTCCCCTGTGGCTGGATGCTGCCGACCGGCTGTATCTGGGTCGCCATTTCCACTACGAGGCCCGTGTTGCCGAAGTGCTGCACCGGCTGCTCGCGGGTCCACCGCACATGACCGTCGACGCGGCGGCGTTGCGGCGACGGTTGTCGCGCCATTTCCACCTCGAAGGCAAGACCCCCGATTGGCAGGCCGTGGCCGTGGCCACCGGCCTGTCGTCGCGATTGACCGTGATCACCGGCGGCCCCGGCACCGGCAAGACCACGACGGTGTTGTGGTTGCTGGTGGCACTGCTGGAGCAGGCCCGTGAGGAGGGTCGCGAACCGCCACGGATCCGTCTGGCCGCGCCGACCGGCAAGGCCGCGGCGCGCCTGGGCGAGTCCCTGCGCGAGCGCTTGCCGGAAATGGACGTCGATACGTCCGTACGTGAGGCCATGCCATCGAACGCGTCCACCCTGCATCGCCTGCTCGGCGTACGTGCCGGCAGCAGCCGTTTCCGTCACGACCGCGCGTATCCGCTGGATGCCGACGTGGTGGTGGTGGACGAGGCTTCGATGGTGGACCTGCCGTTGATGGCCAAGCTGCTCGATGCCCTGCCGGACCGCGCCTCGCTGGTGCTGCTGGGCGACCGCGACCAGCTGGCGTCGGTGGAAGCGGGCAACGTGCTGGCCGGCATCTGCGCCGCGGCGGGGGAGGGTGCGCCATCGCCGGCACGTGCGGCCCTGCTCCGCGAAGCCACCGGCTTCGAGGTGCCCTCCGCGCCACACGCGGAAGCCTTCGCCGACGCCGTCATCGAATTGCGCGACAGTCACCGCTTCGGTGCCGACAGCGGCCTCGGCCGGTTGGCGGCCCTGGTGCGCGGGGGCGACACGCGGGCCGTGCTGGACGGTCTTGCGAGAAAGGCCTTTGCGGGCGTCAGTCGGGCCCGGACGTCCAGCGTGGCGGCGCACGTACTCGCGCGTAGCGGCGAGACGTTTGCGGAACTTGCCGGCATGACCGACCCGGCGTGCGCCCTGGCACAGGCCTCGCGCCTGCGCGTGCTCACGGCTTTGCGGGAAGGCCCGTCCGGCTGCCACACGATCAATGCCGCCGTCGAGCACTTCCTGCGCCAGCGTGCCGGCGTGCCGGCGCGCTCGCGCTGGTATCCCGGCCGCCTGCTGCTGGTGACCGAGAACGATCCCGGCAGCGAATTGTTCAATGGCGACGTCGGCATCGTCCTGCCGGTGGAAGGCGGGCGTCTGGCCGCCTGGTTCCCCGCGACCGACGGCGGCGTGCGCAGCTTGCCGCTGCAGGCCTTGCCGGCCCACGACAGCGCCTTTGCCATGACCATCCACAAGAGCCAGGGATCGGAATTCGACGAGGTGGTCATCGTGCTGCCGCACGAGGATGCGCGTGTGCTGGGCCGCGAGTTGCTCTACACCGCCGTCACCCGCGCCCGCACGAGCGTGCACCTGATGGCCGGCGACGAGGTGCTCGCCGCCACCATCGGCCGCAGCACGCGCCGCTTCAGCGGCCTGGCCGACCGGCTTGGCGCGCGTTTTCCGGATCCGGCCTGAGCCGCTTTGCGCGCGCCGCGGGGTTCCACGGCGACCGTTCGCTGCCGATACACGGACTTGAGCCGTGGCGAAAGGCCGGGTAGGGTGAAAAGGCATCCTTGACCGCGGCAGTTGTCGTGTTCGCACGTCGGCATGGTTTGCACCTGTGTCCGGGATGCCTCGCAAAGGGGTCGAACCGGAGGGGGCACATGCCCAAGATCAGGGTAGAGAAACTCACCAAGATTTTCGGAAATCATCCGAAGCAGGGCCTGCGCATGCTGGACGCAGGCAAAAGCAATCAGGAAATGCGTGAGGCGGGCAACCCGGTCGGCTGTGCCGACGTGTCCTTCGAGGCCGAAGAGGGCGAGCTGCTGGTCGTGATGGGTTTGTCCGGCAGCGGCAAGTCCACGTTGATCCGCTGCCTGAACCTGCTCAACAGCGTCACCCGCGGCTCGATCTTCGTCGATGGCGAGGACATCACCCAATACAACCGCGAGCAGTTGCTGGAATACCGCCGGCGCAAGATTTCCATGGTATTCCAGCATTTCGCGCTGTTTCCCTATCGCACCGTCACCGACAACGCGGCCTACGGCCTGGAAATCCAGGGTGTGGACAAGGCCGAGCGCCGCGCGCGCGGCCGCGAGGCGTTGCAACTGGTCGGGCTCAAGGGCTGGGAGGATGCCTTTCCCGGCCAACTTTCGGGTGGCATGCAGCAGCGCGTCGGCCTGGCGCGCGCGCTGGCGGTGAAGTCCGATATCCTGCTGATGGACGAGGCTTTCAGCGCACTGGACCCGCTGATCCGCCGCGACATGCAGCGCGAACTGGTGCAACTGCAGCGGCGCATGCACAAGACCATCGTGTTCATCACCCATGATCTGGACGAGGCGCTGGAGCTGGGCGACCGCATCGTGCTGATGAAGGACGGCCGTGTGGTGCAGTTCGATACGCCGGAGGAAATCCTCAACAACCCCGCCAACGCCTACGTCGAACGCTTTGTCGAAAACGTCGACCTGTCGCGCGCGCTGACGGCGCGCGCGGCGATGGTCAAGGCGCGCGCAGTGGCACTCGAAAAGGACGGCCCGCGCACCGTGCTGCACAAGATGAACGAGGTGGACTTCA
>CAZMMO010000050.1:0-10276 GCA_964567365.1 uncultured Rhodanobacteraceae bacterium
TACAAAGAACGGGTCGCGGTTTGCGAGTTCTTGCGTGGTTGGGGCGTCCCGTGGGTCTTGCGCCTGTCGCGCCCGGGTGCGCTCCTACAAAAACGGGTCGCGATCTGCGAGTTCTTGCGTGGCTGGGGCGTTTTGTGGGTCTTGCGCATGTCGCGCCCGGGTGCGCTCCTACAAAAAACGGCTGCAAATCCGCGAAATTTTGTCCGGTCTTGCCGTTGCGGCCGGGGTAGGAAGGCCTGTTTCAGGTTGTGTAATGACACCGGTTACCAAAACGGTTATAATGGCTCCAGACGCCGGCTGGCGTACCCGACGCACAGCGTTCACGGCTGCATCCGCCACCGCTGGCCGCCCCAACCACGTATCCCGTGCGGAGAGAGAGAAAATCATGTCGAATCCATTCAGTCTCGAAGGCAAGGTCGCCCTGGTGACCGGTGCCAACACCGGTCTCGGGCAGGGCATTGCGCTGGCACTGGCCGGCGCTGGCGCCGACATTGCCGGTGCCGGCATCGTCGCCGCCGATGAAACCGGCGAGAAGGTGCGCGCGCTGGGCCGTCGCTTCGTCGACATCGAGGCCAACCTGTCCAGCATCGAGCCGATCGAACGCGTGGTGCAGGAGGCCATCGACGGCCTGGGCCGACTGGACATCCTGGTCAACAATGCCGGCCTGATCCGCCGCGCCGACGCGGTCGATTTCAGCGAGAAGGACTGGGACGACGTGATGAACGTGAACATCAAGTCCGCCTTCTTCATGTGCCAGGCCGCCGGCAGACGTTTCCTTGCCCAGGGCGGCGGCAAGATCATCAACATCGCCTCGATGCTGTCCTTCCAGGGCGGCATCCGCGTGCCTTCCTATACCGCCTCCAAAAGCGGCGTTGCCGGCATTACCCGCCTGCTGGCCAACGAATGGGCCGACAAGGGCGTGAACATCAATGCCATCGCCCCCGGCTACATGGCCACCGACAACACCGCTCAATTGCGGGCCGATGCGGACCGCAGCAAGGCCATTCTCGACCGCATTCCGGCCGGACGCTGGGGTACGCCGGCGGACGTGGGCGGCACGGCCGTGTTCCTGGCTTCCCGTGCCGCCGATTACCTCAATGGTGCGGTGATCCCGGTGGACGGCGGCTGGCTGGCACGCTGAGTCGGCGCTTCCCCCCTTTACCCATCCTTGTTTGAATCCGGAGAGTCAACATGAAAATCGCCCTGATGATGGAGTTCAGCCAGGCTTCCAAGAACCCGGTGGTGCTTGCCCAACTCCAGGACGTGGCCGCCAGCCAGGGCCACGAGGTGTTCAACGTGGGCATGGACGGCGACAACGACCATCGCCTCACCTACATCCACCTCGGCATCTGCGCCGCGCTGATGCTCAATTCGGGCGCGGTGGATTTCGTGGTCAGCGGCTGCGGCACCGGCCAGGGTGCCATGATGTCGCTCAATGCATGGCCCGGCGTGTGCTGCGGCTACTGCATCGAACCCACCGACGCCTTCCTGTTCGCCCAGGTCAACAACGGCAACGCGCTGGCGCTGCCCTACGCCAAGGGCTTCGGTTGGGGTGCCGAGATCAACATCCACTACATCTTCGAGAAGGCCTTCAGCGGCGAGCGCGGCCAGGGTTATCCCGCCTCGGGGCGCAAGTCGCAGCAGACCAACGCCGGCATCCTGGCCGAGGTCAAGCGTGGTGCCGCCAAGGAGCTGATCGAAGGCATGAAATCCATCGACCCGGAACTGGTGAAGCATGCGGTGAGTGGCGAGCGCTTCCAGAAGGCGTTTTTCGACCACGCCAAGGATGACAAGCTGCGCGCCTACGTCCGCGAAGTGCTGGGCAAGTAGGCGACTTCCCTCCGCCTGGAGGCGGGCAGGGCGGTCGCATTCCCGCGTCCGGACAAGCCCGGACAGGGGTGGCCGTTGCCCGCCACTTTCTTGTCATCGCGTCACGGAGGTGCCCGCGCATGAAACCGATCCGTACCCGGGTCGCCCTGCTGCTGGTACTGTTGGCGACGACCAGCCCATCGGCCCCGGCTGGCATGGAGATGACCCGCATGCCGGATCCATCCGGTCAGCACGTACCGCTTACCGTGTTTCACCTGCCCGATGCCTATGCCGAACTTGCCGGCGCCTCGTTGCCGGCGGACCGGGCCGGGGAAGTCCGGGTGCAGGGACTGCATCGGGGCGAGTTCCACGGCTTTCCGGCGTGGCTGGTGGAAACGCCGCAGGCCACGGCGGCCGTCAGCGTATTCGGTGGCCAATTGCTTTCGTTCGTGCCGAAGGGTGGCCGGGACGTGCTGTGGCTGTCGCCGCTGGCCAAGCATCCACCGACGCCGATCCGTGGCGGTACGCCGGTGTGCTGGCCGTATTTCGCGAAGATGGGCCAGGCGCGGACCATGCCCTCGCATGGGCTGGTGCGTACCATTCCCTGGCATCTGCTCGAGGCACGACGCGAGGCCGACGGCAGCATGATGCTGCGGTTGGCGCCGCCCGCGTTGCAGGGCGTGCCCCTGCATCTGGCGATGACGCTGCGCATCGGCCGCACCTTGACCCAGACGCTGACCACGGAAAACATTGGCGACCAGGCGGTGGTGTTCACCGAGGCGCTGCACAACTACTTCCGCGTCGGCGACGTGCGCAAGGTGAGCGTGTCCGGCCTCGATGGCCTCATCTACCTCGACAAGAAGGATCACGACCGCGCCCACCGCCAGCAGGGAGACTGGCGGCTGCCGCCGCAGGGAGCCAGCGACCGCATCTACACCCATGCCGCCGGGCATTACGTGCTGCACGAACCGGTACTCGACCGCAACATCCGCATCACCACGCGCGGTAGCCGCTCGACGGTGGTATGGAATGCCGGCGGGCAGGCCGCGCGCGACATCGAGGATATCGGCGCGGGCTGGCGCCATTACCTGAGCGTGGAAACCGCCAACGTGGTGCCCGATGCCATCACGCTGCAACCGGGTCAACGCCATCGGCTCACGCAGGTGGTCGAAGTCGAGCCGTACGGAGCCCCCGGGCGCCGGTAGACGTTCACGCACCGGTCGTCCCGGCGGCTTCGCATCCTGAACCGTTCCATCCCGGTCGTTGCCGGAGGGTCAACCCGCCCTTGCGGCGAGCGTTGATCTTGTTTGCGCGGTTGTCATGGAGGACAGGGCATGAGGCCGACTGCGTCCCATGTCGCTCCGCGTGCCGTCATGCACAGGTACGCGATGCGAGTTCCATCTCTCCAAGAGGACACGACTGATGCGCAAATCCCTGATTTCTTCGTCCCTGCTGGCGGCGGCGCTTGCCTGCTCGCCGTTTGCCTTCGCGGCCACCACCGCGCCCGCCACCAGTGCAAGTACCGGCGCCGCGGCAAAGTCCGGCCACCATTGGCATCATCACCGCATGCACCATCGCATGCATCGCCATGGCCACGGCATGTATGCGTTCAAGAAACTCGACCTGACGGAGGCCCAGCGTTCGAGCATCCACCAGTGGATGCGGCAGGACTTCAAACAGGCTCGGGCCGGCCGGCAGGCGTTGCGCCAGAAGCGCGAAGCCCTGGGCAAGGCCACGCCGGGCAGTGCGGAATACCAGAACGCGGCCAACGCGCTGGCCACGGCCGCGGCGGATGCCGCACGGGCCCGGGTGCTGCAGCGGGCGGATCGGAACGCCAGGATCTACAACCTGCTGACGCCGGCCCAGCGCACCAAGCTCGCCGACCTGCGCGCGCAACGCCGCGCCCGGATGGAGAAGTGGCGGGCGTCGCACAAGCTGCATGTGGACAAGCCCGCGTCGTCGGCCCCTGCGACGAAGTGAGTCCCGTCCGTATATCCCTCTTGCGCACGGCGGCCCCGAATTCCCCGCCGCCGTGCGCGACTTTTTCCCGGCTTCCGCGTGCCCGCATGCCGCGATAGCCATGCCTCCATCCGGGCACGATTACGGCCGACCCTCGCCTCGAGGCTTGCCTCAGGCCTTTCCGCCCCGGCCGCCGCGGATGAACGGCGGCTTGGCCAGCCACACCAGCAGGACCAGCGCAAAGCAGATCACGCCCAGCCCGTCGAAAACGTGGTTGAAGGAAATCTGCATCCCCTGCTGGGTGAGAATGCCGTTGATATGCGCCGCGTACCTCTGCGTGTCCCCGCCCAGTGCGGCGATGCCGCGCATGACCTCGTGGTTGTAGGGGGTGATGAATTCGGCCAGGTTGGCGTGGCTGACGGCGCCGCCGCGGATCCAGTAGTAGGTGACGATGGAAACCGCGAAACTGGCGCCCACCGTGCGCAGAAACGTGGCCGAGCCCGAGCCTTCGGCGATGTCCGGCCCTTCCAGCTCCGAGAGCAGGATGGTCAGCACCGGCAGGAAGAAGCAGGTGATGCCGAAGCCGAGCAGGAGTTCGGTCATGGCGACGGTGAAGAAGTCGACGTCGGTGGTGAACGATCCGTAGCGGAAACAGATCAGGCCCATCACCAGGAACGCGAAGGCCGACAGCAGGCGCATGTCGACGCGGTGCGCGTATTTGCCGATCGCATAGACCGTGAGGATCGGGACCACGCCCACCGGCGCGGCCGCCAGGCCCGACCACAGCGCGGTATAACCCAGCGTGTGCTGCAGCCATTGCGGCAGCATCAGCGCGATCGAGAACACCACCGCGAAACCCAGGATCAACGCCAGCGTGCCGGCGGCGAAATTGCGGTGCCGGAACAGGCGCAGGTTGACCAGCGGCTCCTCGTCGGTGAGTTCCCAGATCACCCACACCGCCAGCGAGATGGTGGCGATGATGGCCAGCACGATGATGGTGGTGGAGTGGAACCAGTCCAGGTCGTTGCCCTTGTCCAGCAGAATCTGCAGCGAGCCTACGCCCACGATCAGCGTGACCACGCCGACCCAGTCGATGCGCGCCCGGCTCAGCGGCTCGACGCGATGCCCCAGTTGCGTGAGCACCATGACCCCGGCGAACAAACCGATCGGCACGTTGATGAAGAAGATCCAGCGCCACGAGTACGAATCGGTGATCCACCCGCCCAGGACCGGACCGATGATCGGCGCCACGACGGTGATCATGCTGATGATCGAAAGCGCCACGCCGCGCTTTTCCTTCGGGTAGATCGACACCATCAGGCTTTGCGTGATCGGATACATCGGCCCGCACACCGCGCCCTGCAGCGCGCGGCACAGCACCAGCATCGGCAGGCTGGTGGCCAGGCCGCAGGTCAGCGAGAACAGCGAAAACAGCAGCACCGCCCACACGAACAGCTTCACCTCGCCGATACGACGCGAGAGGAAGCCGGTCATCGGCAGGGTGATCGCCTGGCAGACCGTGAACGAGGTGATGACCCAGGTCGACTGGTCCACGCTCACGCCGAGGTTGCCGGCGATGGTCGGCAGCGACACGTTGGCGATGGTCATGTCCAGCACCTGCATGAACGTGCCCAGCGACAGGCCGATCGTCGCCAGCCCGAGGCTCGCGGGGGCGGAGGAGTCGAACGTTTGCGCGGCGGTGGTGGCCATGGATGTCGGAAAACGGCGCCGGCGGACGGAAGCGTGCCGGGATGGACAACCGGAAAACCCTGTGATCGCCACGGGCGACATCCGCAACGCGTCACGGTCAACTACGCTACACCCAAGCCTCGGTACCGTCATCCCGGCCGCGCGCACCATGCATGGTTCGATACGCACCACGAACGAAACGCTCACGGCCGGAACCCCTCATTTTGTTGTAGGAGCGCACCCGGGCGCGACAGCATCAGCGCTCAATAAGCCTTGATGCTGTCGCGCCCAGGTGCGCTCCTACAAATTCGGGCGTGCGAGAATGGCAAGTCCCCACTCGAATCCGAGGAGTGAAACCATGACCCAGTCATCCGACTACACGCCGCCGGAAGTGTGGACCTGGAACAAGGCCAACGGCGGCGCGTTCGCCAGTATCAACCGTCCGGTCTCCGGCCCCACCCACGAGCGCGAGCTGCCGGTGGGCAGGCATCCCATGCAGCTGTATTCCCAGGGCACGCCCAACGGCATCAAGGTCACGATCGCGCTCGAAGAACTGCGGGAGCGCGGTTTCCGCGAGGCCGAATACGATGCCTGGCTGATCCGCATCGGCGAGGGCGACCAGTTTTCCAGCGGCTTCGTCGCGGTCAATCCCAACTCGAAGATTCCCGCGCTGGTCGACCGCAGCGGCGCGCAGCCGGTGCGCGTGTTCGAGTCCGGCGCCATCCTCCTGCACCTGGCGGAAAAGTTCGGCGCCTTCGTGCCGACGGCCGGCGCGGCGCGCGCCGAGTGCCTGTCCTGGCTGTTCTGGCAGGTGGGCAGCGCCCCGTACCTGGGCGGCGGATTCGGGCATTTCTACGCCTATGCGCCGCACAAGATCGAGTACGCCATCGACCGCTTCGCCATGGAAGCCAAGCGCCAGCTGGACGTGCTGGACAAGCGCCTGGCCGAACACGAATACGTGGCCGGCGACGAATACGGCATTGCCGACATGGCCATCTGGCCCTGGTACGGCGGCCTGGCGCTGGGCCATCTGTACGGTGAATCGGCGCGTTTCCTTGCGGTACACGAGTATCCGCATCTGCGGCGCTGGGCCGAGGCCGTGGCCGCGCGCCCGGCCGTACGCCGCGGGCGCCTGGTCAACCAGGTCGTGGACGATCCCGCGCAGGGGTTGCGCGAGCGTCACGACGCGTCCGATTTCGACGCGATCGCGTGGGATGCGCTGGAGTCGCAATGAAGCGGGTATGGTGCGGGAAAGGCGCTTGCCTGCGCCGTGACCGCCATCCGAGAACGTCATGAAACCATCGCCGGAAGACTCGCCGAACCGCGTACCGATGCGTTGCATCATGGTGTCGGTCACCGTGCTGCGCGGCCACGGCAGGGACACGCGGATGCTGCTGGCGCGCCGGGCGGCCGGCTATCTGGAAGGAGTGTGGAGCTACATCGCCGGCCACGTGCAGGAGGGCGAGACCGGCGTGCAGGCGGCGCGGCGCGAACTGCGCGAGGAGACCGGTCTGGCCCCCGAGGCGCTGTACGCCACCGGGTTCTGCGAGCGGTTCTATGCCGCGTATGCCGACCTCGTCGAGATCGTTCCGGCGTTCGTCGCACGCGTTGCCGACGACGCGGCCGTCCGTTTGAATGCGGAGCATTCGGCCTACCGATGGGTGGACCTGGACGAGGCCGCCCGGACACTCCCCTTCGGCAGCCAGCGCGACCTGCTGATGCACGTACGGCGCGAGTTCGTCGACCGCCAGCCCTCGCCGCACCTGCGCATCCGCTGACTCCCGCCCTTTGCGCGTCCGCGCTTCGTCACGAAGCCTCGAGACTCCCGGGACTCGTGGATGACAACCCGCTTTTTTTTGTGTGTGTGTAGGAGCGCACCTGGGCGCGACGGGCTTGAGACTCGTTGAACGCTGATGCCGTCGCGCCCGGGTGCGCTCCTACACACACACCCCCAAAAAGCGCACCCGGCCGTCGGCGAGCGTCAGTTGCCCGGCGGGTGGTCGGGCAGGCCGCCCTTGCGGCTGAACCACAGCGCCCCGAGCGTGCCCACGGCGCCGGAGAGCAGGTACAGACCGACGTAGTCCGTGCCCAGGTAGAGGGCCAGCACCAGGGCCACCAGGGGTGCGAAGCCCGCACCGAGCAGCCAGCCCAGGTCCGAGGTGATGCGCGCGCCGGAGTAGCGGAAGTAGCTGCGGAAGCTGGAGTTGACCGCGCCGGCCGACTGCGCGTGCGAAAAACCCAGCAGGGCGAAGCCGACGATGATGAACACATAGCTGTTGTAGGTGCCGCCGGAGAGCATCAGCGCCGTCCAGCCGCTGTAGACCGCGATCAGCGCGGCAAACAACCCCAGCGTGGTGCGGCGGCCGAGGTGGTCGGCGATCTTGCCCGAGGCCAGCATGCAGGGGATGGCCACCAGGGCGCCGATGATCTGCGCCATCAGGAAGCTGGTCGGTGACTGCTCGGTGAACACCAGCGCCCAGGACAGCGCGAAAATGGTGACCAGGTTGAACAGCGCATAACTGGCCAGCGGGGCGAACGCGCCCAGCGCGATCGCCTTGCCCTGGGTGCGCACCAGCTCGCCGATGGGCGAGGGTTCGAGGTCGCGCAGCTTGAACTGCTCGGCGTACTCGGGGCTGACCACCAGGCGCAGGCGCGCGAACAGGGCCACCACGTTGACCGCGAAGGCGGTGAAGAACGGGTAGCGCCAGCCCCAGGCGTAGAAATCCTCGTGGCTGAGGCTGGACCAGATGTAGGCGAACAGTCCGGCCGCGACGATGAAGCCGATCGGCCCGCCCAGCTGCGGGATCGACGCATACCAGCCGCGGCGGTCGGCCGGCGCCTGCAGCGCCAGCAGCGAGGCCAGGCCGTTCCAGCTTCCGCCGATGGCGAAACCCTGGCCGAAGCGCAGGATGGCCAGGGCCGCGATGGCGAATCCGCCGATGGTCTCGTAGCCCGGCATGAAGGCGATGCCGACCGTGGTGATGCCGAGCAGGAACAGCGCCACGGTCAGCTTGGTGGTGCGGCCGAAATGGCGCTGCATGGGCAGGAAAACCAGCGAGCCGAGCGGCTGCGCGACGAAGCCGAGCGCAAAGATCGCGAACGAATACAGCATGCCGTCCACTTCGCTGGCGAAGGGGAAGAACACCTTCGGGAACACCATCACGCAGGCGATGCCGAAGATGAACAGGTCGAAGAAGCCGACCGTGCGGCCGACGATCACGCCGACGGCGATGTCGCCCGGAGAAATGGCATGTGCATGGGAGCCGCCGGCCTGCGCGGAGGCGTGCGACTGGGGAAAAGGCTGGGCTTGGCTGGTTGACATGGTGTTTCCGTGGGGAGCAGTCTTGCGGGCATATTGTAATCACAAGCAAGCGGCGTGCAGCGCTGCCGTGACGTGCAGGGCCGTTGCAGGGCGCTTGCGAGGGGCGACAAGCATGCCTGCAACGGGGCGGATCGGCCATAGGACAAATTGTCCAATCGGCAAAACGCGGTTCGAGCGGGTATGATACGCCCGCTTTGTCCCCTCACCCCACGTGAAGTCATGCCAGTGAAACGTCTACGCGGCCTGTTGCTGCTGCCCCTCGTGCTGCTCGGTGGTTGCCACCTGGTGTTGCTGGACCCGTCCGGCGACGTGGCGCGCCAGCAGAGCGACATCATGATCACCACCACGATCATCATCGCCCTGATCATCGTGCCGGTGATGATCGCCATCGGCATCGTGGCCTGGCGTTACCGGGCCTCCAACCGCAAGGCCGAATACGACGGCGAGTGGGACCATTCGCCGCAGCTGGAGCTGCTGGTGTGGGCCGCGCCGCTGCTGATCATCATCGCCGTCGGCGCGATCAGCTGGATCGGCACCCACAAGACCGACCCGTACAACAAGCTGCATCGCCTTTCGCATGACCAGCCGGTGCCGGCCGACGTCGAGCCGCTGGAGGTGGACGTGGTGTCGATGCGCTGGAAGTGGCTGTTCTTCTACCCGCAGTACGGCATCGCCACGGTCAACGAGCTGGCCGCGCCGGTCGACCGGCCGATCAACTTCAAGCTGACTTCCTCGGACATGATGGATTCGTTCTTCGTGCCCGATCTGGCCGGCATGATCTACACCATGCCCGGCATGCAGACCCAGTTGCACGCGGTGATCAACGCGCCGGGCAAGTACAAGGGCATGTCCGCCAACTACAGCGGCGCCGGCTTCACCGACATGCGCTTCTGGTTCTACGGCATGAGCAGCGGCGATTTCGACCAGTGGGTCGCCAAGGTGCGCGCCGGCGGCCAGACCCTCGACACCGCCGCCTACGGGCAGCTCCACCAGCCGCGCCGCGACGCGCCGGTGCGCTATTACGCCAGTTTCGAGCCGGACCTCTTCAGGCGCATCCTGGAGCGTTGCGTCGAGCCCGGGCAGGTGTGCATGACCGAGCACATGGCCGACAAGCCGTCCCGTGACAAGGCCATGCACGGCCACGCCGACGCCGCCATGGCCATGCCGGCCGACTCGTCGCATTCCGCTGCCGCGCCCGCCGCGGCGGCGCATTGATCCGCCTTTTCGGGATTCAGACCATGCCACATCGTTCCGATATCTGGAATTTCCTGTTCGGGCGCTTCACGCTCGACGCGCTGCCGTTCCTGCACAACACCGCCGAAGGCCGCATCATCCTCGTCACCCTCATCGTCGTGGGCGTCATCGGCATCGCCATCCTGGCCGCCATCACCAGGGCGAAGAAGTGGGGCTACCTGTGGAATGAATGGTTCACCAGCGTGGACCACAAGAAGCTCGGCATCATGTACATGATCCTGGCCACGGTGATGCTGCTGCGCG
>CAZMMO010000051.1:0-6805 GCA_964567365.1 uncultured Rhodanobacteraceae bacterium
GCGGTCACCGCGCCGGACACGCCGTGCCAGCTCATCACCACGGCGGACTTCGGCAACTGGCCGCCGGTGAGGATTTCGTCCCAGCCGACCAGGGTGCGACCATGCGCGGCGAGGTAGGCGCCGATTCGGTCGATCATCCAGCCCTGCAGCGTGTCCATGTCCTTGAGTCCCAGCTTTTTCAGGCGCGCGCGCACCACGGGCGAAGCGTTCCATTGCGCCTTGTACGCCTCGTCGCCGCCAACGTGGATGTATTGCGACGGAAACAGCGCCATCACCTCGTCGAGCACGTTTTCCAGGAACCGCAGGCTGCGCTGGTTGGGCGCGTACAGCCAGGGCGTGATGCCCCACTTGGTGGATACCGGCGGCCGTTTGCCGGTGGCGCCGAGTTCGGGATAGGCGTGCAGCGCGGCCTGGGCATGGCCCGGAATCTCGATTTCCGGAACGATGGTGATGAAGCGCGCGGCGGCGTATTTCACCAGTTCGCGCGCCTGGTCCTGGGTGTAGAAACCGCAGTACGGCTTGTCGGGCCCGCCGGTGAGCGCGGCGTCCGGGCCGACGGCCTTGCGGCAGGAGGCTTCGCCGGTGAGTTTGGGGTAGCGCTTGATCTGCAGCCGCCAGCCCTGGTCGTCGGTCAGGTGCCAGTGCAGCACGTCGAGCTTGTGCAAGGCCATCCAGTCGATGATCTTCTTGATGTCGGCCACGGACTGGAAATGCCGCGAGGAGTCGAGCATGAAGCCGCGCCAGGCGAAGCGCGGATGGTCGGCGATGTCGCCGTCGGCCACGCGCACCGTGCCGTGTCCGGCGTCGGGCGTGAGCAATTGCCAGGTGGTGACGGCGCCGTAGAACAGGCCGCGCGGCGTGCGCGCCGTGACCTTGATGTGGTCATCGCCGATGTGGATGCGGTAGCCGGCCTTGCTCTGGATATCGGCCTGCGGGTCCAGCTTGAACACGATGCGGGCGTGTTCATCGGTCTTGGCAAGCTCCAGGTCGAGACCGCGTGTCTGGCGGACGCGGGCCACGAAACGTTTGATCGTTGCCTGCACCTGCGCATCGCCACTGGCTTCGATGGCGACGCGATCGCCATCGGCGACGGTCACGGCGCCATGGTTGGCCGGCGCGAGCCTGGCCGGTTGCGGGATCAGCGACCAGGAAGGCGTTTTTGCCATGCCGGTCTGCACGCAGCCGCAGATGATGACCGCGACCAGCCCCAGCCCCTTTCCCAACAAGTGCCATGTACGCATGATTTCTCCCGGAGATTCAGATTTTCAGGTACCAGCGGCGCTTGTCCATCACCAGGACAATCAGCCACCAGAAGACGACAAACAGGATCGCGTAGACCAGCGACGCCACGTCCAGACCGGCCCACGGGCCGAACAGCTTGGCCAGCGGCCGGTAAAGAGACTCCTGCCAACCGAACGACGGCAGCAGCACCTGCATGATTTCCGAACCGGCATAGGCGGCGATGGCATTGACGCCGAAGCGTCGCCCCCAGGCCGGCCAGTCGTGCCGGTCCATGGCCCCGTGGAAGGCGGCCAGCAACAGCATGCCCCAGCCGGCGGTCCACAGCACGAACGAGGGCGACCACAGGTTCTTGTTGAAGGGCAGCCACCACGACCAGACCCAGCCCGCGACCAGCGCGACCACGCCGACCACGAGGATGCGGCGCACATTGCGCGCGCGCAGCCACACGCCGGCCCACAGGCCAAGCAGGCTGGTGACGATGGCGCCCAGCGTGCTGAGCAGACCTTCCGGATCGTGGCCCCTGCCGGTCAGCGCGTCGAAATCCCACACGTAGTGCCCGAACAGCGCGGTGTCGACGCGGTCGGGAAGGCTGGTCCACTTGTCCATGCCGCCGGTCACGAGAATGACGGTGTACGCCGCCAGCAGCGCCACGATGGCGATCCACCAGGCGCGGCGCGGCGTGTAGATGGCGAGCATGCCGGCCACCGCGAAGCACACGCCGATGCGTTGCAGCACGCCCGGCCAGCGCATCTCGCGTCCGGGCATCAGCCAGGCCGCCAGCACGTTGATGGCGATGCCGAGCACGACGATACGCAGGGCACGCCACAGGGCGGCGTTGCGCAACGTGGCCGCGTCCCGGCCCTGCTCCAGCCGCGGCAGGATCGCCAGGGCGATGGACGCGCCCATGATGAAAAGGAAAAAGGGAAAGATGAAATCGGTCGGCGTGCAGCCGTTCCATGCCGCATGATCCAGAGGCCGGAACACGTGGTCCCAACTGCCGGGGTCGTTGACCAGCAGCATCGCCGCCACGGTGATGCCGCGCAAGGCGTCCACGGAGGCCAGGCGGCGGAGACGGGTCGAGGACGAGGGGCGGGTGTCTGGCATGCCGGAAGTCTTCCTGGGAGCCGGAGACCCTCCGGCGCGGTACCCGTTGCGGTGCAGTCGGGAGCCTGAAAAGAACGGGCCCGGAACGTTGGCTCCGGACCCGCGGGGAGGGCCCGCATGGTTGCGCGGCCGTGAATGGTGAAGCGTCCGAACCGGGAATGGCGCACGTCCCTGTGCGTCCGTCCCTGGCTCAGAACTTGAAGTGCATGCCCAGTGAGTAGCGACGTCCCGTGGTGTACTTGTTGAGCGGCAATGCCTGGCCGCCCACGCCATACTTGTACTGGTAGTACTTCTCGTTGGTCAGGTTGGAGCCATCCAGCGACAGCGACCAATGCTTGTTGAACGCCCAGCCAAGGCTCGCACTGATGGTGGTGAACGCATCGGTGATCGGTGTTGCCGCACCGGCCACGTAACCGATACCGTGGTACTTGGAGCGGGTGTTCAGGTTGAGGCGTGCGCTGAACGGCCCCCTCTCGAAGTACGGGCTGACACTGAGCGAATGACGCGACAGGAAGGACAGGTCCGTGCCCAGGTCGGTCTTGCCGGTGGCGTAGGTGTAGTTGGCGGCCAGTCCGAAGCCGTTGTCGAACGACTGCTGGTAGGTCAGGGTGAAACCCTTCACGTGCGCGCTGCTGCCGCCGACGAACTTCTTGACCTTGTAGTCGCAGTAGCCGGTGCTGTCGCAGCCATGGTGACCCAGCAACTGGGACATGTAGCGGTCGTTGTCCGCGTTGAAGATGTTGTTGAACTGGCGCGACATCACTTCCTTCTGGGTGATGTAGTTGGTGATGTTCTTGTAGAAACCGGACACCGCGAAGACGGCCTGTGGCGCGAAATACCATTCCACGGACACGTCCGTGTTGTAGGCGGTGTACGGTCCCAGGCCCGGGTTGCCGATCGTGCCCCTGTAGGTGTCGTCGTTCAGTCCGACCTGGTAGGCCATGGCGTTGTAGGGCGCCCACGCCATCACCTTGGCCATCGATCCGCGCAGCACGACGTCGCCGCCGTTGTCGTAAATGATCGTGAACGAAGGCAGGAATTCATTCGTGGTGCCGGATTTCTGCACCCAGAACGACGCGAGGTTGTCCCACGTCACCGTGGTACCCGTGGGGACGTTGTAGCCGTAGCCGGTGTTCTTGGTACGCACCCAGCGCACGCCGAAGTTGCCGCGCAAGACGTCGGTGGCGTAATCGGCCTGGATGTAGGCGGCGGTGGTTTCCTGATCGTATCTCCAGGTGTACTGGGAGTAGAACGCGGGGTTGTCGCCCCTGGAACCCGCGCTCGGATAATCGAGGTCGGGGCTGCCCAGGACCCAGTCTTCGACATTGTCGGCGCCGACCACGGGATGGTGGGCCGAGCCGTAACCGACCTGCGGCAATGCGCCGAGCAGGTCCGAGATGCCGTCGGTGCCGACACCGGCGAGCGTGTCCGCGGCGACGCCGCCGTAGGCCCGGGCGTTGTAGCGGGTCTTGGCGTCGGCGTAGCGCACGCCGATTTCGATCGTGTTGATGACGCCGTTGAAGTACTTGTGGAAGTCGAGGCTGCCGTACTTGTCCTTCTGCCAGGAGCCGAAGATGTTGTAGTTGCCGAACCACACGCCCTTGGCGCCCCAGTTGGCCGGGTCGGCGTAGGCGGCCTTGTCGTCAGGAGCGAGGCCGGTATGGATGTTCCAGCTCCATGCGCCGGGCTGGGCGCCCTGGCCGGGGCCCTGGTAGACCGGCTCGATGAACATCTGGCCGCTGTCGGGATTTTCCGCCTTGCTCAGGCCGATGGCGCCTTCCAGTCCCCAGGTGTCGGCGTTGTAATGGAGCTTGAGATCGGCACCCTTGGTGGTGATGTTGGAAGGACGCAGCTGGTTGTCGTAGATCACGCCCTGGTTGGATCCGACGGGCGGGGTGACGTGGCCGTCGGTGATGACGCCGTCCGCGCTGCGGGTGAAGCTGTCGGCACTGAGCAGGTTCTGCGAGGTGTAGCCGTAGACCGACTGGTTGTAGTTGGTGAAGCGCTCCTTGATGTACAGCAGGCTCAGGTTGCCGCCGAATTGCTCGGTGGGTGCGAACTGCACGTTCACCAGTGCGCTGTCACGCTTCAGGTGTTGCTGGAACCATGCGGAGTTGACCTCCTGGGGAACCATGTCGTCGGGACGCAGGCTGCCGTTTGCGACGCCGGCCGCGGCAGCCGTGTTGCCTGCCGCCACGTAGTCGGAAATCGGGTTGTAGCCGAAGATTTCCAGACCCTGGCGGTCAATGCTTTCTTCGTAATGCTGCAGGGCGACGTTGAAACCGAAGGTGCTGTCCTGATTCTTCCAGTTGTACAGCAGCGATGCGGACGGTTTACCGTCGGAGGCCTGGTCGTTGTAGTTGTAACGGACCGAGCCGGCGATGGCATTGGCCCTCATGTCCAGCGGCTTGCGCGTGTGCATGATGACCGTGCCGCCGATACTGCCGGAAGGCAGCTTGGCCTGCTGGCTCTTGAACACTTCCAGGCGGCCGAGCATTTCCGGCGCGATCATCAGGTAATTGAAGCCGCGCTGCGGGGCCGAAAAGTAGCGCCAACTGGTCTGGGCTACCGGATGGTTGTCGAGCAGGGTCAGGTTGAGCGTGGAATCGATGCCGTCGATGGTGACGCGCTGGCCCTGGCCGAATTGGCGATCCACCTGGACACCAGGAGTCAGCGACAGCGACTCAGCGGCGTTGGCGTTGGGGAACTTGCCGAGATCTTCGGCGGTCACGGCATCGACGATGGCATCGGCATTGCGCTTGGTCTGCAGCGACTGCTGCATGCTGGCGCGGATGCCGACCACGACCACGCTCTTGAGATTCTGGGCATTTTTCTCGTTGGGCGTGTTCCGGTTGTTCTGTGATTGATCCTGCGTGGCCTGTGCCTGGCCGGCGGGTGCATCGGCCTTGCTGGCTGGATTGTCGTGGGCGATGGCGGCACCAGTAAACATCAGCGCCGCGATGATGCTCGCCGAAAGCATGGATTTACGGTAAGTCATGGTTGTCTCCCCTCCGGGGTGGCTGAACGGGCGTGCGGAATGTCGAGGTTGCGCGCCGCTGTTGTGTCACTGGCGATCTCAGGTTGCGGGCCTGTCGTCGCCGCTCTGTTCCGGTGCTTTGCTGGTCCGGCCAGGATGGTCGAGATACCAGCCGGCGGCACCGATGACGCCGAGTTGTCCGTGTTCCATCAGACGGACGGGTACTCTTTCCAGAAAGGCGCGCATGCGGCCTTTGTCGAGAAAACGCTCGAAAAAGGCGCTGCGAGCCAGAAAATCGCGAATCTTGGGCAGGATGCCGCCGGCCAGCCAGACGCCGCCGCTGGCCCCGTAAAGCATGGCCAGGTCGCCGGCAAAACTGCCCAGCATGGCGCAGAAGACTTCCAGCGTGCGGCGCGCCAGCGGATCGACGGGCGCATCGATGGCGGCGCGGGTCACGGCTTCGGGCGAATCCAGGTTCGGTGTGGCGCCCTCGAGCGTGCACAGCGCCTGGTACAGGTTGAGCAGTCCGGGGCCGGACAGGGCGTGCTCGTAGGACACGTGTTCGCCGGTGCGTGCGAGCACGCGCAGGATGTCCGCTTCCATCGTGCTGCCCGGGGCCAGGGCGATCTGGCCGGCCTCGGTGGCCAGCACCGTGGGCCGCGGGTCGCCCGGCAGCAGCACGGCCGAACCCAGCCCGGTGCCGGGGCCGACCACGACCTGCGGTCCTTCCCGGGTGGCCGCGGTGGCCCGCGAGAGGGTCAAGGCGGAAGCCGGGTCGAGGTACTGGGTGGCATAGGCCACGGCCTCGAAATCGTTGATCAGCGCCAGGTCGTCCAGTTGCAGGACCTGGCGCAGTTCGTTGATGGCCACCCGCCACGGCAGGTTGTCGTTGATGACGACGTCGTCGATGACGTAGCCGGCGCAGGCCAGCGCGCCGCGCGTGACCGGCTCGTGTGCGTGGCGGCCGAGAAAGTCCTGCACGACGGCCTCGAGGCTTTCGTGCTCGGCGCAGATGTACTTGTGATAGGCCAGTACGGAGACCTGGCGCCCGTTGCGCAATCCGCGCACCAGGCCCAGGCGTGCATGGGTGCCGCCGATGTCGGCTGCCAGCAACGGCGTGCCGGCGATGTCCTGGACCGGCAACGCCGGTTGTCCTGCCATTGGACTCACTTGTCCCCTCCGCTCACTTGATTTCCCCCTGGCCCGAGACGATGAACCGGCCGCGTCGGGCGCGGCTCGACATGTCCAGTGTGTACATGTCATGACAACGTTGTCAATAGTTATTTTTTCATGACCGGCCTTCCTTCGCCCTGCCACCGCCGTCCGGATCCGCCTCGTCGTTGCGGGTTGGCCCGTCGGCAGGAGCCGCGAATATCCGCCGCCACCGTTGTGGGAGCCGGCCCTGTAGGAGCGCCCCCCGGCGCGGCGGCCGAGGCCGGGGGGGGGGGGGGTGGGGGGGGGGGCCCGGGGGGGGGGCCCCAC
>CAZMMO010000051.1:6815-10174 GCA_964567365.1 uncultured Rhodanobacteraceae bacterium
GGGGCGCCGGCCCGGTCGGAGCGCCCCCGGGCGCGACGACAACAGCGTTGAGGGGGGGTTGCGGCGGTCGCGCCCGGGTGCGCTCCTACACACACACCAAAGCGGTCGGCATGCGCAAACAGCGGAGTTTCCGAGGATCGGCAGGGACCGGGTTGCCGCTGCGGCGCGGCGTCAAGGGCGGTGTATCGTGCGGGGGCATAAGGGCGGTCGGCGGTCCGTGCATGTCGTACTTGACGTAGCGGCATGACAACGTTACACCTGACAGTCATCACGAACGGGTCGTGGGTCGCCGACACGCGGTGCTTGTGCATCACGCGATGGCCTGACTTGACGCAAGCCCGGAAATTCCCCGAACACCATGGTGCGCCCAGGGCGCGAATTTGCCGGCACAAGAGGATCAGGCAATGCGGATGACCAGAACGGCTTTCATCGTCATGGCCCTGGCGGGTCTGGGCGGTATTCTTTACGGCTTCGACATCGGCGTGATCTCCGGCGCGCTGGTTTTCATGAAGGACGATCTGTCCATCAGCGCCAACGACGCGTCGTTGATCGTTTCGGCCGTGCTCGGCGGCGGCTCGCTGGCCACCCTGTGCTCGGGCCCGTTCGCCGACCGTTTCGGCAGGCGCTACTCGATCAACGTGTCGGCCGTCGTGTTCATCATCGGCACCCTCATTCTGGTATTCGCCACGGGGTTCCACATGGTGATGGTCGGGCGCCTGGTACAGGGCATCGGCGTCGGCATCATCACCATCGTGGTGCCGCTGTACATGACCGAGACGATACCCTCGCGCCTGCGCGGCCGCGGCGTGGCGCTGTTCCAGTTGTGCCTCACCTTCGGCATCCTGCTCGGCTACCTGGTCAATTACGGCCTGCGCTCGACCGGCAACTGGCACTGGATGTTCGCGACCGTCCTGATCCCCTCGGTGATTTTCCTGCTCGGCGGCTGGTTCCTGCTGCCGCGTTCGCCGCGCTGGCTGTACCAGCACGGGCATGTGGAGGAGGCGCGTTCGGTATTGACCCGGGTGCAGGGCGACGCGCACATCGACGAGGCGCTGGCGGAGATGAAGTCGATCATCGAGGACGAGAGCAAGCAGGCCGGCGGGGCATGGGGCCTGCTGCTGCGGCCGGGCTACCGCAAGGCGTTTCTCATCGCGCTGGGCGTGGGCATTCTGACCCAGCTGACCGGCATCAACGTGCTGCTGCAGTTCAACGCCACCATCCTGCAGGCCTCGGGACTGATGAACACGGCCCTGCTCGGCAGCGTCGGCGTGGGGCTGGTCAATTTCCTGGTCACGATCGTGGCCATGTCGCTGGTCGACAAGCTGGGCCGGCGGCCGTTGCTGATCATCGGCACGGCCGGCGTCATGGTGGCCCTGCTGTTCATCGGCTTCATCCACGCGTTTTTCCCGCCGTCGGCGTTTGCCGGCTACGCCACGCTGGCCGGCTTCATCGTGTTCATCGTCTTCTACGCGGTGGGTCCGGGCGTGGTGGTGTGGCTGGCGGTTTCCGAAATCCTGCCGCTGGCCATACGGGCCAAGGGCATGGCCATCGCCCTGTTCGCCAATTCGCTGACCTCGGCCGGACTGGCGGCCGTGTTCATGCTCGTCGTCGGCGCCATCGGCTATGCCGGCATGTTCTTCGTGCTGGCGTTCTTCGTCCTGCTGTACCTGTTGATCGCGATCTTCCCGCTGCCGGAAACCAAGGGACGTTCGCTGGAAGAGATCGAGCAGGAGCTGTTTGCGGGGACCGGTTCGGGCCGGTAGCCGCATCGCGGGAGCGGGAGCGGCGACGCCCCGTGGCCCGGGTTGCCTGAACGTGGATGCGGCGCATGCACCGCATGGGTGCGTCGATCGCGTATGCTTTGTTGTCGGCTTGGCCCCGCTTCGATCCGGAACGGGAAACACGCAAGCGCGGTTTCGGTGCGCCGGAAAGTGCCGATGCAACATGTCTGGAGGATCGGGTGGCTGCCACCATGAAAGACGTCGCCGCACGTGCCGGCGTCTCGCTGAAAACCGTATCGCGCGTCATCAACCAGGAGGCCTCGGTGCAGCCGGCCACGCGCGAGCGCGTGCTCAAGGCCGTCGAGGAGCTGGGCTATCGCCCGGACCTGTCGGCGCGCAGCCTGCGCAGTTCGCGCGCCTATGCCATCGGGCTGGTCTACGACAATCCCAACCCCTACTACATCATCGCCGTGCAGGAAGGCGCGCTGGGGGTCTGCCGCGAGATGGGCTTCGGCCTGCAGATCCACCCCTGCAACGCGCACGCGCCGCGCCTGGCGCAGGAGCTGATCGACCTGGTCCAGCGGGCCCGCCTGGCCGGCGTGGTGCTGGCTCCGCCGATGTCCGAGAACCCGCGCCTGATCCGGCGCCTGGGCGACGCCGGCGTGAGCATGGTGCGCATTCTTTCGGCCTCCGCCGATCCGGACGACGGCTGGCCCTGCGTGTACGTGGACGACCGGGATGCCGCCTACGAGATCACCGAGCACCTGATCCAGCTCGGCCATACGCGCATCGGTTTCCTGTGGGGCGGCAAGGAGCACCGTTCCAGCCCGGAGCGCTTCAAGGGTTATGCCGACGCCCTGCACGACTACGGCATCGCGCAGGACAAGCGGCTCATCGTCGAGGGCGACTATTCCTTTGACGACGGGTTCCGCGGCGCGCGCCGGCTGCTGGCGCTGAAGCGGCGCCCGACGGCCATCTTCGGATCCAACGACGAGATCGCCGCCGGCGTGCTGGCGGCAGCGCGTGCGGCGGGCATGGACGTGCCGTACGACCTGTCCGTGGCCGGTTTCGAGGACAGCCCGTTCTCCCGGCAGTCCTGGCCGGCCCTGACCACGGCGCGCCAGGCCACCGCCGACATCGCCCGCCACGCCACGCGGTTGCTGATCGCGCGGGTGAAGGAGGGCGGCGGTGCCGAGGTGCGCAACGAGGGTTTCAGCCCCGAACTGGTGGTGCGCGGGTCCACCGCGCCGCCGCGGCGGGATTGAACGGATGCGGGGCGGTGGTCACCGCTGTCCGGAATCATCTGGTGGCAAGCCTCAAAGACGCTGGCACGTTTGTTTTCCGGGTGTTTGGTAAAGCACCAGAATCAAATTTCACGTGTTGCATACACACGCTATATCGTCATCCCGGCGCAAGCTGGGATCCCGTGTCTTGGGGTGCTTCAGGCCTGTGGAAAGACACGGGATTCCAGCTTGCGCTCACTGCTGTCCGGAATAAATCATCAAAGCCCGTTCGCCCTGATGCTTCGACAAGCTCAGCACAGGGTACGCTTCGCGTATCGAAGCCTGTCCTGAGGTATCGAAGGGCGGCCCCGAGTTTTCCGCGCCGTTCATGGTTCGATACCTCACCACGAACGGG
>CAZMMO010000052.1:0-10166 GCA_964567365.1 uncultured Rhodanobacteraceae bacterium
CAGGGTGCTAAAATGCGTCGATACGCGCCGAATCGTCGGTCGCTGTCCGAGGTTCGCATGTCTTCCCCCACCCCTCCCGACCGTCCGGTGTCCGCCGACCCGGAGCGGGCCGATTTTGCTTCGCTGTCCCTGGCTCCGGCCGTCCTGCGCGTGCTCGCCGACGTCGGCTACGAAACGCCCACGCCGATCCAGGCGGCCGCCATTCCGCCGCTGCTGGAAGGACGCGACGTGCTCGGCCAGGCCCAGACCGGCACCGGCAAGACCGCCGCGTTCGCCCTGCCGATCCTGACCCGCCTGGTCGGCACGGTCGCCGGCAAGCCGCAGGCCCTGGTGCTGGCACCCACGCGCGAACTGGCCATCCAGGTCGCCGAGGCATTCCAGACCTATGCGGCGCACATGCCCGGTTTCCGGGTACTGCCGATCTACGGCGGCCAGGGCTACGGCCCGCAATTGCATGGCCTGCGTCGTGGCGTACACGTGGTGGTCGGCACGCCCGGGCGCGTCATCGACCACATGCACAAGGGCACGCTGGACCTGTCCGCCTTGCGTTTTGCCGTGCTCGACGAGGCCGACGAGATGCTGCGTATGGGTTTTGCCGAGGAAGTCGAAAAAATCCTCTCCACCACGCCCGCCGCACGCCAGACTGCTTTATTCTCGGCCACCATGCCCGCACCCATCCGGCGCATCGCCCAGACTCATCTGCGCAAGCCGGCGGAAGTCTCCATTGCCGCGAAGACCACCACGGCCACACACATCCACCAGCGATCCTGGCTGGTCAGCGGCATGCACAAGCTGGATGCATTGACCCGCATTCTCGAAGCCGAGCCATTCGACGCCATGCTCGTGTTCGCACGCACCAAGCAGTCGACCGAAAATCTGGCCGGCAAGCTGGAGGCGCGCGGTTTTTCCGCTGCCGCCATCCACGGCGACATCGCCCAGCCGCAACGCGAACGCCTGGTGCGGCAACTGAAGGACGGGCGGCTGGACATCCTGGTGGCCACCGACGTGGCCGCGCGCGGGCTGGACGTGGAGCGCATCAGCCACGTGCTCAACTACGACATCCCCTACGACACCGAATCGTATGTGCACCGCATCGGCCGCACCGGGCGTGCCGGACGCGAGGGCGAGGCGATCCTGTTCGTGACGCCGCGCGAGCGCGGCATGCTGCGCGCCATCGAACGCGCCACGCGGCAAAAGCTGGAGCCGATGCAACTGCCCACGGTCGAAGCGGTCAACGACCGGCGCATTGCACGCTTCATGCAACGCATCGGCGACACCCTAGCCGGCGAGGCCGAACTGGCGCCGTTCCGCCAGCTCATCGAACGCTATGAGAACGAGCACGACACGCCGGCCATCGAGATCGCCGCGGCACTGGCGTGCCTGGTCCACGGCGACAAGCCCCTGCTGCTGAAGGCCCCCGCACGCGACCATGCTCAATCCCGCACGGAAGACCGTGCGGCCCGCGCACACAAACCTCGGCCCAAGGACCCCGCCCACGCGCCGCACCGCCCCGAACGCCCACACGCCGGCGAACCCGGCAAGGACACCTACCGCATCGAGGTCGGCCACGCCCACGGCGCCAAACCCGGCAACATCATCGGCGCCATCGCCAACGAAGCCGACCTGGACAGCCGCTACATCGGCCGCCTCAGCATCCGCGACGACCACAGCCTCATCGACCTGCCCGAAGGCATGCCGCGCGAGCTGCTGCAACACCTGAAAAAAGTACGCGTGGCCGGACGCCCATTGCGCATGCGCCTGGAAAAGGATTCCGGCAAGCCGTCTTCCACGCACGTCACACATCATCCGCCGGACTCTCCCGCCAAGCGCCGCAAACGAAAACCGGGCGGCACCAAGCCGCCACGACGGCGGCGTTGAACCGTCCGCCACGGCGCAATAACCACCAATCCTGCTTGCGAATTGCGACCCTCTATTCGTAGGAGCGCACCCGGGCGCGACGGCATCAGCGTTCAACAAGCCTTGCGCCCGTCGCGCCCGGGTGCGCTCCTACACAGCAAAAGGTGGCCGGCCATCTGCACGCGTTGGCCGGCTTGTGGCGCATGCACGGTGGCGCGGATCGCTATTCGAAGTGGTACGTGACCTGCGTGTAGAAGAACTGGCTGTACACGCCATAGTCGAGTTGGGCCGCCCAGAATTCGCGGTTGACGCCACCCTGCTGATGCGCGGCGAGAACATTGCGCGCGCCGACATCCACGTCGAGGTTCCAGGGGGTCTTGTACCCTACCCGCACATCCCACCACGTCAGGTGCTTGCGGTGATTGCGCGACAACGCATCGCTCACCGGACTGGGGTCACTGCACAAGCCCGTGGCCGTTGCGCTGTACGGCGTGCCATCCGCAACACCATTGCACATCGCGGTGAAACCGCTGATGTAGTGGCCCACGATACCCGCACTCCACGGCCCCTTGGACCAGTGCACGGTCCACTGCCCCTTCAGCCGCGGCACCTCGCCAGCAGTCAGGGAACTGCCCGCGGAGAAAACGCCGACCGACCGGACAACGGAGGTGGTTCCATCGGGCAGCAGGTTCAATGTCTTGAATTCGCCGACACGCGTGACCTGCAATCCCAGCCGAAAACGGCCGAGATCCCTGAACGTCAGGCTATATCCCGCTCCCAGGTCCAATCCATCCGTCAGTATCGCACCGCTGTTCGTGGTGCCGGAGACGAGCCGCGTGATCGTGCCCGTCGCATCCCGGGTTATCTGGTCACAAAAACGCGGTATGCCGTTGTCGTAGCACCGGTCAAGCACCATTTGGGGATCGACTGCCGTGATCCCGTTGGTGAGGGAAATGTGGTAGTAGTCGAGACTGATATTCAGGCTCGGTGCCCATGAAGGGCTGTAGACGATACCCGCCGTCTTTGAAACGGACTGCTCCGGCTGTACGTTCGGATTGCCGCCCGATATCGCCGGCACCTGCCTGCTGGCCTGCACGTAGTTCGACGGGACGCCCTGTGCGGCACACAGGCTTTTGGCCTGGGCGGTACCCAGGGTCTGGTACTGGTTGCATGGGTCGACCACGTACGGAAAGTCCGTGGTCGCCGGCGCAAAAAGGTCCTCGAGCGTTGCCGCGCGGAACCCTTCCGAGCGACTGACGCGGATGAGCAGGTCGGAAACCGGCTGGTACACCAGTCCGAACCTCATGTTCGTGGTGCCGCCGAATGTCGAGTAAGTCGAATGGCGGCCCGCAATATCCAGGTTGAGGCGCTCCGCGCCACGTACCTGGGACAGCAGCGGGACATTCAACTCGGCGTACACGGAGCGAACGTGGTACGACCCCTGGAACGGTTGGGCAACTATGCCACCGTTGAGCAAGTTCGGGATCATGTCCAGCGCGCTCGGCGTCGAGCTGCCGGAAATCCTGCGGTACTGGAATCCCACGGCAAAGCCCACGTCGCCCGCCGGAAGCCGGAAGAGGTCCGGCGTCGACAAGTTGGCATCGTAGGAACGAAATTCCTTGTCTTCGTGACTGGTACGCGTCACGCCAAGCCCGACATAGTTGGACACCGCCAACGGTTCCTGCGACGCGCCGGCGAACAAGTCGTAAGGCACGCAGCCGGACACCTGCTGACACGTGGGATCGAGCGCAAGGCTGAGCTGAGGATCCAGGAGGTAATTCTTGCGTCCCGACTCCTGATGGTTGCTCGCAAACGTATAGCTTGCATCCCAGTTCCAATCGATACTGCCGGTCCCGAAATCGCCAAGAAAGCCCGCGGTGAACTGATTGGTCGTGGCGTGCTGGATTATGATGCGGCGCCCGAGCTCGGAAGCGAGACGCGCTACCGAAACCAGTGCGGGCCCTTCGAGACCCGGCCCCAGCGTCGTCGGTACGCTGTTGCTAAGAAGGAAGCCAAACGGATTCTCGTCAGGCTCGAGGATCATCCCCGGCTGGTCGGACAGGGAGGACGGGTTGATCGGATTGACATTGTCCCGGCGCGAATGCAACGCGGTGAAATCAAAAGTGACATGCGGCGTAATATTGATTCCGCCTTGCATGAATGCGGACTTCACGCGTGCGTTCAACGTAAGCGGCACTTCGGATGCGCCATTGAAGCCGAGCGAGCGGTCGTACGGGACGTAATTGGCCGGATTGTGGCCGGACAGGTCATCTTTTACCGTTATGTCACAGAACGGTATATAGCCCTGGTTTCCGTTGGCCGCGGTAAACAACTTGTCCGGACACTGCTCCGCAGTGAGTCCCGTATAAGCGGCGGGTGGATTGCCGCCGGGTACGTTTGGATCACCCCCACCGGGCGCCCAGAACTGGAAGCTTCCGCCGGCATTGGCGCGACCGTTCAATGCCAATGCAAACTGTGGATTGTATTTGGAAAAATTCGAGAACAGCCTGTGTGAAGCGGGAATTCCATCGACAGTTCGGGACGAGGCCGAAAACAAGATGTGTCCACGGTCCCAGGTATGGCCCGCCGTGACTGAATAATCGCGACGCTGGCCATCCCAGCGACCCATCTTGGTGCCATGGGCGATGCCTCCATAAGCGGATACGGTAACTCCGGAAAAATTCTTCTTCGTGATGATATTCACCACGCCCGAAATCGCGTCGGATCCATAAATGGCCGACGCGCCATCCTGAAGTATCTCGATTCGTTGAACCGCCGAGAGCGGTATTTGCGTGAGATCGACCGTGCCACCAAAGCTTTTCACGAACCGATGGCCATTGACGAGCACCAGGAGACGTTGGGCTCCAAGATGGCGCAGGTCGATTTCTTCCGCACCCGAACCAAGAAGCGGGCCCGAAGGCAGCCCCGTCGCGTATCCAATAGAAGGCAGATTGGTCAGAAGCTGACCAATGTTCTTGAAGCCTGAATCCTTGATCAACTCCGGACTGATCGTCGTCACGGGCTGCGACGTGGCGAGTTCACTGTGCTTGATCAGGCTGCCCGTGACAACGACCGTGTTGAGTTCCGTGGTCGACTCCGGTGACGGGTTTTGTGTCGACTGCTGCGTACGAGTCTGCTGTTCATTTTGAGGCGCTCCTCCCGTCGCTGCATACAAAGGCAGGGTGAATCCGCCTACGACCACGCTTATGCATAGCGCGAGAGTGCTTCTCTTGAACATGACCATTGTCCTTCCACGTGACCTTTTATGAACGGATACTCACGAAGCGGCGCGGCACCTCCGGAGGGATGCGGTTTACTCTCGCGTTACCTGTTTGTCAAATTCGTCCAAGAAATATCCTGTCCAATCCCATTCCGCGCATGGTTCTATATGCAAAACATACCCGTACTGAATACATTGGACATTCCACGACCAACACCATGTGGCATTGTCAATTGCCGCAGGTAGATAATCCGGTTCATTCCCCCGATTGAGTAACAAATGGCCACGCGGCACCGTATCTTCCGCAGTTTCATCATGCGGTTGGCTTTGGGAGCCTTCGATTTTTCCCTGTGGAGCGCCCTGCAAAGGATGAAACCCGGGAACTGCGGGGTTGCAGGAGTAATCCGGTTCCACCGGGCAAGGCATGTCGCCCCTGCTCTGCCCACATCGGTACACGCACGCGATTTCTCCGCTTCGGAGCAACTCCTGAACCGCCATGCCGGCTCGGCAAACCGCCGGTTTTCATGACACGTGGCACGCGCGTCGACGTACACTGGGTGGCCGGGCCCGGCCCACGGCATGCATCTGTCGAAGCGTACGTGTCACGGTCCTGCCATATTTGGCGTAGCTTCGACTTCGGCCCGCGCCGCGGGCGAACGGACGTCAAGCAAGCACCACTCCATCCAGACCTTTTCGAGGATATCGCCATGACCCATCTGCCCGCCCTGGTCGTCCTGCTGACCGTGGTCCTGTTGTTCGCCGTGGCCTTTCTGGTCGGACGCGCGCGGGTCAAATACCAGATCAAGGCTCCGGCCACTTCGGGCCACCCGGCCTTCGAGCGCGCCTATCGCGTGCAGATGAACACGCTCGAGCATGCGGTGCTGTTCCTGCCCACGCTGTGGCTGGCGGCACGCTGGGGCAATCCGTCCTGGGCCGGCATCCTGGGCCTGGTGTGGCTGGTCGGTCGCGTCTGGTACATCCCCGCCTACCTGCGCGACCCGGCCACGCGCGAGCGCCCGTTCGCGCTGGCCATGCTGGCCTGGGTGCTGCTGTTCCTGCTGGCCCTGTGGGGCGTCATCCGCCTGTTCTGGCTGCAGCCGATGTAGTTCATGCTGCGACAAAAAGCCGCAGTTCAGACTCCCGGACGCATACTTTCTCCCAGCCACAAATTCCGTGGGTGGCCCATGAAAGAGCACTGGAATTTCTTCAAGGAAAACGACACGTCCTTCGGCCTGTTCTACCCGCTGCACTACACCGTGGCGGCCTTCGACACGCTCGATCGTGCCGAGCAGGCGCGTCGCCAATGCCTGGACAACGGATTCGACGAGGACGACGTGGCGGCCGTTTCCGGCCCCTTCGTCATCAACCATCTGGAATCGGGCAAGGACGACTCCTGGTTCACCCGCCTGCAGGCGGGTATCGCCCGGGTCATCGGCACCGAAACCGGGTTTCTGGACGACGACCTGCAACTGGCCCGGCGCGGCTGCGCGTTCCTGTTCGTGTATACGCCCGGCCGCCCGCAGGTGGATCGCCTGCACGACCTGATCCGGCGCCTGCACCCGATCTTCGCGCGCCGTTACCACCATGCCGGCATCGAGAGGATTCGCTACCCGCCGCAATCGACGCTGTAGGGGGCTCCGGACCCGCCCTTCGATACCTCAGGGCAAACGGGTTTCGGGACTGCCCTTCGATACCTCAGGGCGAACGGGTTTCGGGACTGCCTTTCGATACCTCAAGGCGAACGGATTCCGCCATGGCCATCGCCATCGCAATCGTGGATGACCCGTGATCTGGGCCCTGTGCGGCGCATCCATTCGATCAGTGCCTCAACGCGGCAACGGCTGCGGATATTCCAGCGCCAGCAACTGGTCACGCAGGGCGCTGCCCACATAGGCGTGCGAGCCCACCGGCGTCAGCCCTGCCGCGTGGAAACGGCGCAGGTACCAGGCCGGGCTGCGCGCCGCATACTCCTCGTCGTCGCCCTCGGTGGCGTCGCGCGTGGTGAACACCTCGATGAACGCCAGGCCGCGCAGCAGCTCGTCCAGGCCGGAAAGTCCCCGGCGCAGCTCGGCGGCGCCGAGGTAGTGCAGCAGGTTGGCGCAGATGACGAGGTCGAAAGGCTCCTCGAAGCGCAGATGGGCGAGATCGCCGAAATGCGCGCGGCCGATGTTGCGCGTGCGCCCGTAACGGGCCACCACATACTCACTGGCATCCAGTCCGCGCCAGGACACGCGCGGACGCAACTTCAGCAACGGCGCGCGCCAGTGCCCTTCGCCGCAGCCGACGTCGAGCACGTTGCGGACGGGCCGTCCCAGGTAATACTCGGCCATGGCCACCGCCATCGCCACCTTGCGGCGTACCTCGGCCGGCGAGGCCACGGCGTGCTCCGGGTCGCGGTACCACTTGTCGAAATAGGCGCGGTCGTAGGTTTTTTCCACGGGCAGGCTTCATGGTGGCAAGCTCGTGCATGATACGCGGCGAAGACCGGTCCGCGTCCATGCCTTCCGCGCCCGGAGAACAACCATGCCCCGTCCCGCCGCCCTCGTGACCTTGTTCGCTTCCCTGCTCCTGGCCGGTGGTTCCGGCATGGCCGGCGCCGCCACGCACGCTTCGAAAAAGCGGGCCGCCACGCCCAGCCCGAAAGCCATCCTGGACGCATCCCGCCCCGCCGAATGGCGTACCCTGCAACAGGATGACCTGCTGTACATGGCACTGCCCCACCACCACCGCGTCATCATCGAGCTGGCGCCCGCGTGGGCGCCGCAACACGTGGCCAACATCAAGACCCTGGTGCGCGAGCATTATTTCGACGGCACCAGCGTCTACCGGGTGCAGGACAATTTCGTGGCGCAATGGGGCGACCCGGAAGGCGACCATCCGAAGAAGGCCAAGTCCATGGGCACGGCCCGGACCTCGCTGCCGGCGGAATTCACCCGCGCCTGGCCCGGGTCGATCCCGGTCACGCCGTTGCCCGACGGCGACCTGTACGCGCCCCGCGTGGGTTTTTCGCGCGGCCTGCCCATGGCCTGGAATCCGGACACCGGCAAGGCCTGGCTGGTGCAGTGCTACGGCATGGTCGGCGTGGCCCGCGACATCGACCCCACCAGTGGCAACGGCAACACGCTGTATGTGCCCATCGGCCAGGCGCCGCGCCAGATCGACCACCAACTGGCCGTGGTCGGCCGCGTGGTCCGCGGAATGCCATGGCTGTCCGCCCTGCCGCGCGGCCCCGAGCCGATGGGGGTGTACACCGACCCGGCCCGGCGCACGCCAATCCTCTCGATCCGGCTGGGCACGGCGCTGCCGCGGGACCAGCGCGTCCACCTGCAGGTGCTGCGCACCGACAGCCGCAGCTTCCGGCGCCTGGTCGAGGCCAAACGCAACCGCCGCGACGCCTTCTACACGCAGCCGGTCGGGCACATCGGCATTTGCAACGTACCGTTGCCGGTGCGCGCGGTACACTGACCCCCGGGCAATCATGCCCCGCGGGAGGCTGCCATGAACCGCACCACCACACGACGCGCCACCGGCCCCGCTGCGCTGGCCATCGCCGGCGTCCTGCTCCTCGGAGGTCTCCTTGCCGGGCCGCCACGTGCCCGCGCCGTGCCGACCACGGCGCCGGACTTCGTCGGCATCAGCCACTGGATCAACTCCGGCCCACTGACCATGAAGCAACTGCGCGGCAAAGTGGTGCTGATCGATTTCTGGGCCTATTCGTGCATCAACTGCCTGCGCACGTTCCCGCACCTCACGCGCTGGTACCAGGAATACAAGGACAAGGGCCTGGTGATCGTCGGAGTGCACTCGCCCGAGTTCGACTTCGGCAAGAACCTTGCCAACATCCAGCGCGCGGTCAAGCGGTTCCACATCCGCTATCCGGTCGCCATGGACAGCCACATGGAGACCTGGCGCGCCTGGGACAACCAATACTGGCCGGCCGAATACCTGGTCGACAAGCAAGGCAACGTGATCCTGCACCACTTCGGCGAGGGCCGTTACCTGGAAATGGAAAACGCGATCCGCAACCAGTTGGGCCTGCCGCCCAAGGCCCGTGAAACGGGCATGCCGCCCGCGCCCGACTTTGCCGCCATCGGCTCGCCGGAGATGTACTTCGGCCTGGCCCGCGAACAATACATGGCCAACGCCCACGGCCCTTCGCGGCAGACCTACGACTACCGCGCCCCGGATACGCTGCAGCTCAACCAATTCGCGCTGGACGGCCGCTGGCGCATGACCGCCGAATATGCCGAACTGGCGACTGGTTCCGGCGAAATCCGCCTGCACTTCAAGGCCGGCAAGCTGCACATGGTGGCTTCCAGCGACAAGCCGGTCACACTCACGATCCGCGTCGACGGCAAGAAACAACCCCCGGTCACGGTGCACGAAAGCCGGCTCTACACGTTGTTTGACAGTGACGACTACCGCGACCATGTGGTCGTCATCGACATTCCGCAGGCCGGATTGCGTGCCTTCACCTTCACCTTTGGCTGACGAGGTTTCCATGCGCCACATCCGCATCTTCACCGGTTTGTTGGCACCGCTCGCACTGGTACTGCTGGCCGGTTGCGCCAAACCCATCTACAAGCCCACCGCAAACACGATCCACGCCACGCCTTCGATGGTGGCCCAGGCGCCCGAAAACTATGCCGGCGCCAGCGTCATCTGGGGCGGCCGCATCGTGGCCGTGAACAATCTTGCCGACCACACCGAAATCCAGCTCCTGGCCTACCCGCTGAACCGCTCGCAACAACCGCAGCCGGGCGATCATGCCAATGGCCGCTTCATCGCCATCATCCCCGGCTACCTGGAACCGCTGAACTACCCGCCCGGCAAGCTGATGACCGTCGCCGGCCATCTCCAGGGCACGCGCAGCGGCGAGGTGGGACAGGCCGCCTACGTGTTTCCGCTGGTGGATGCCAGCCAATATCACCTGTGGACCACCGAGGAATTGCGCAGCCCCTGGTCCAACATCCACTTCGGCATCGGCGTGGGCGCACGCCTGTAAAGCACCCCGAAAGATCGCCCTATTTGTAGGAGCGCACCTGGGCGCGACGGCATCAGCGTTCCATGAGCGCTGATGCCGTCGCGC
>CAZMMO010000053.1:0-10105 GCA_964567365.1 uncultured Rhodanobacteraceae bacterium
GTCGGGCGCCGACAGCCACACGAAGGTGACGCACACCACCAGCCCGACGCCGCCGCTGAGGATGAGCGCCGCCATGCGGTGGAACTTGGCCAGGATGGCCGCGCCCACGGCGCAGGCGCCGCCCAGCGCCCACAGCAGGGCGAAGGCGGGATCGACGTGCACGCCGCGCAGGCCCAGGCTGCCCGCGAGATGGCCCACGGCCGCCGCGGTGGCAATCACGGCCACCAGCACCAGCAGCAACAGTTGCACCTGCAGTCGCCGTTCCGGAAACAGGCGCTGCTGCCAGGCCGGCAAGGTGTCGGTCAGCACGACCAGCGCGCGCTCGAAGATCCGTTTGAAGCTGATGTGCCGCAGCAACGGCGGGCCGTCCCGGCGCATGAGATAGTTGCGCAGGCTCACGTACAACAGGCAGCCGCCGGCCAGGGCCACCACGCTCATCAGCAGTGGCGTGGTCAGGCCGTGCCAGATCATCAGGTTGTAGGCCGGCGTCTGCGTACCCAGTACCGCGACGGCGGCATTGTGCAGGGACGGGCCGATCACCCGCGCCGGCAGCATGCCCACGGCCAGGCAGGCCAGGGCCAGGAAGCCGATGGGGAAAAGCATCCAGCGCGGCGGCTCGTGCGGCTGGCGCGGATAGTCCTCGCGCAGCGGTCCAAAGAACGTGCTGGCCACCAGGCGCAGCGAATAGGTCACACTCAGCCCCGCGCCCGCCACCGCCAGCACCGCGATCAGCATGTCCAAGGCCGGTCCGCGGTGCGCGCCCAGGGCCACGGCGAAGAACATTTCCTTGGACAGGAACCCGTTGAGCAGCGGTACGCCGGCCATGGCCGCGCTGGCGATGATGGCCAGCGTGGCGGTGACCGGCATCACGTGGCGCAGGCCGCCCAGCTTGCGCAGGTCGCGCGTGCCGGTCTCGTTGTCCACGGCGCCGGCGGCCATGAACAGCGAGGCCTTGAACGTGGCGTGGTTGACGGTATGGAAAATGGCCGCCACCGCGCCCAGCGTGCTGCCCAGTCCCAGCAGCATCGCGATCAGGCCCAGGTGGCTGATGGTCGAATAGGCGAGGATGCCTTTCAGGTCGTTCTGGTGCATCGCCGACCAGGCGCCCAGCACCAGCGAGACCAGCCCGGCGCCGCCGAGCAGCCAGAACCAGCCGCTGGTGCCCGCCAGCACCGGCCAGAAGCGCAGCAGCACGAAGACCCCCAGCTTCACCAGCGTCGCCGAATGCAGATACGCCGACACTGGCGTCGGCGCCGACATCGCCGACGGCAACCAGAAGTGGAAGGGGAACTGCGCGCTCTTGGTCAGCGCGCCGATCAGGATCAGCACCAGGGCGGGCAGGTACAGGGAGCTGTGACGGATGCGCCCGCCGGCGGCGAGGATCGCGTCCAGGTCGTAGCTGCCGGCGACATGGCCGATCAGCAGTACCCCGGCCAGCAGGCACAAGCCGCCGCTGGCGGTGACGATCAGCGCCGTGCGCGCGGCGTCGCGCGCCGATTCGCCGTGGTACCAGTAGCCGATCAGCAGGAACGAGAACAGCCCGGTCAGCTCCCAGAAGAACACCATCTGGATCACGTTGCCGGACAGCACCACGCCCAGCATCGAGCCCATGAAGGCCAGCAGCAACGCGAAAAAGCGCACCAGCGGATGGTCCGGCGGCATGTAGTAGGCGGCGTAGATGCCGACCAGCAGGCCGATGCCGCACACCAGCACCAGGAACAGCCAGGTGAGGCCGTCCACGCGCAGGATGAAATCCAGCCCCAGGCCCGGCATCCAGGCCAGCGATTCGCGCAGCACGCCGCCGTCGTCGACGGCCGGATACAGCAGCACCGCCAGCACCAGGCAGGCGGCCGCCGTTGCGGTCATGATCCAGGTGGTGCGCCTGCGCTGTCGCCTGCCGATCAAAAACGTGCCCATGCTTGCCAGGAAGGGCAGGCAGGCGAGGGCGATGGCGATCCAAGCGTAGGGCAAAAGTCTGTGGACCTGTCGGGAACGGGATGGAACAGACGTATGCCGGATTTCGGCCCGGGGCAAACGGCGGCAAACTTTGCTTGAGTCTACCCAAACGCTTTTTCCCGTGCCATGGACCCTTTTGCATGTGGGGAACTGGCTGATCGCCCTTTTGTAGGAGCGCACCCGGGCGCGACGGCATCAGCGTTCAACGAGCCTCGCGCCGGTCGCGCCCGGGTGCGCTCCTACCATGCCCAGGTGGGGTTTCATGCGATGCTTGCCCGGCGTACGCAGGCCTGCAAGACTGCCTACGGGCCATCGAGGAAGGTGTCGTGAGCCAGGACGAATTCCCTCCCGGACCGCCGCGCGCGATTGCGCTGGCGACGGACCTGTCCAGCCATTGCGATCGCGCGCTGGACCGAGCGGCGCAGCTTGCCGGGCAGTGGCAGGCCACCTTGCACGTGGTGCATGCCTTGCGCGCGGATGCCCGGCCGACCGCCTGGTGGTCGCCCGATGGCGGCAAACCGCAGGGCGGGCCCGAACCTGCCGATCTGGTCGAGCGGCAGATCCGGCACGACATTCCCGGCGTGCCGGACAACCTGGTGATCCACGTCGAGGAAGGCGAACCGGCGGACGTCATCGCGCGCGTTGCGGCACGCGAGGGCTGTGAGCTTGTCGTCGCGGGAACCAGCGGGCCGACGTTCGCCAGCCTCATCAGCCACACCACCACCGAGCAGTTGCTGCGCCGTTTGGCGCGGTCGTTGCTGATCGTCAAGGGGCGCCCGCGCGGCGCCTACCGGAACGTCCTGGTGGGCACGGACTTCACCGTCGAGTCCCGCCACGGCCTGGAAACCGCGGCGGCATGGTTCGCCGGCGCCGATTTCACGCTGATGCACGCGCTGGACATCCCGTATCGCTCCCTGTTCCTGACCGCCGGCCGCGAGAGCGAATTCGCGCGCCTGGAGCACGAGACGATGGCGTCGTTCGTGGCCGAGGCGCACCTGCCCGCTGCCGTCCGGCAGCATATCGGGAGCCGTATCGCCTACGGCTATCCGGAGGCCATGCTGAGTGAATACGGCATGGCCCATGAGGTCGATCTCACCGTGATCGGCGCCCTCACGCGCGGGCTGGCGTTCCACATGCTGGTCGGCGGCAACGCCACCCGCATCGTGCAGACGACCCCTGGCGACATCCTGGTGGTGCGTGCTGGGGATCGGCACGCGGATCGTCGGTATCCGGAGCGCATCGCGTAGGCATGCCCTGTTTTTCCGAAGCGTGCGCATCCGCTCCGGACCGTGATGGACCGCGTTGTCGCGTTCGGCTGCGAGTCGGATCGCCCCGTACGTTTTGTGTTACAACCGGGACACGGGTGAGCGCCGGAAATGGCGACCGCCCGGCGGCCATTACCAGGACGTACCGCTCATGCCAGGCCCCCTGTCCGACGCCCATTGGGAGCGCGAAAGTGACACCGGGATCACCTTGTCCGGTTCGTGGACCCTGCTGCTGGATACGCGGCGGCGCCGTCGTCTTGCACGGGAACTGGGCGAGATCGACTCGCCGCGCAGTTACTGCTGGAACCTGCGCCGCGTCGATGCGCTCGACAGCGCCGGCGCGCGTTTGCTGTGGGAGGTCTGGGAGCATCGGTTGCCGGACCGCTTCGAGTGCCAGGACGACCACCGACACTGGTTTCGCCGGCTTGCCGACACCGGCTTTCCCGCCCCGCCGCCCGCCCGCAACCGGCTGGACCTGGCGGTGCAGCGGTGGGGGGAGGGCGTTCTCGGTTTTGCCCGCGCCGTCGGCGGCGTGCTGTTGCTGGTCGGCCAGTTGATGGTGGATGTGGCGTATTGCGTGCGCCATCCGCGCGAGATTCCGTGGAAGGAAACCGCGGCGATGGTCTACCACATCGGCGCGACTTCGATGCTGCTTCTGGGCTGCGTGGGGTTCCTGATCGGCGTGGTGATGGCCATCCAGCTGGGCATGGCGTTGCGCCAGTTCGGCGCGGCGATGATGATCGTCTCGACGATGGGGCTGGCCGTGCTGCGCGAGCTGGGGCCGGTCATCTGCGGGCTGATCCTGGCCGGACGTTCCGGCTCGGCCATGACCGCCGGTATCGGCGCCATGCACCTGACCGGCGAATACAACGCGCTGCGGGCCTTCGGTTCCTCGCCCAGCCTGCGGCTGGCGTTGCCGCGCGTGATCGGCGCCTTCATCACGGTGCCGCTGCTGGTGGTGTGGACCGATTTCGTCGCGCTGATCGGCGGTGCGGTGACGGCGCAGGCGGACCTGGGCATCGGCTACCGGCTGTTCCTGGGGCAGTTGCCGCAGCAGATCCAGATCGTCAATTTCTGGATCGGGCTCGGCAAGGGCGCCCTGTTCGGTTTGACCATTGCCCTGGTCGGCTGTTATTTCGGCATGAACGCGCCCCCGGACACGGCGGGGCTGAGCCGCAACACGACCTTGTCGGTGGTGACCAGCCTGACCTTGATCCTGTTGTTCGACGCCAGTTCGGGCGCGCTGCTCACGCATGTGGGGTTGTTGTGATGGCGATGCAAGAAACCCTGCGTCCGGCGGACGACGAAACGGTCATCCAGGTGCAGGACCTGCACAAGTCGCTGGGTGGCCAGCCGGTGCACCGCGGCCTCGACCTCACGGTCCGGCGCGGCGAACTGGTGTCCGTGATCGGCGCTTCCGGGTCGGGCAAGACGACCCTGTTGCTGCAGGTCATCGGCCTGTTGCGGCCGGACCGCGGATCGATCCGGGTGCTGGGCCAGACCATCAACCATCTGCAGGCGTGGGAGGCCCGCCTGCTGCGCCGCCGGTGGGGCGTATTGTTCCAGCAGTCGGCCTTGTTCAGCGCCATGAACGTTTACGACAACCTGGCTTTTCCCGTGCGCGAATTGCGCAAGGAGGGGCTGGAGGTCGACGAGGACATGCTGCGCGAAGGGATCGCGCTGAAGCTGCACATGGTTGGCCTGGCGCCGACGGATGCGTGGAAGTATCCGCACGAGTTGTCCGGCGGCATGGCCAAACGCGCGGCGCTGGCGCGGGCCCTGATGCTGGAGGCGGAGCTGTTGTTCCTCGACGAACCCACCTCGGGCCTGGACCCGGGCGCCGCGTCCGAATTCGAGACCCTGCTGGACGAGTTGCACGGGGAGTTGAACCTGACCGCGCTGATGATCACCCACGACATCTACAGCGTGGCGGCCCTGAGCGACCGCATCGCGGTGCTCGCCGACGGCAGGCTCGTCACGGTGGGCACGCTGGAGGAGGTGACGCGGTTCGAGCATCCGTTCGTGGCCAATTTCTTCCGCCCGCGGTCCGGTGGCGGGCGATTGCGGGCCGCGCTGGCCGGCGAGGGTCATTGACCATGGAAAACCGTGCCCACGCCATCATCGCGGTCACTTTTCTGCTGGTGTTCTCGATCGGCGCGGTGCTGGTGTACTACTGGCTGTCCAGCCGTCCCGACGAACCGCTGGTCTACGAGATCGTCACCAGCCAGTCGGTGGGCGGGCTCTCGGCGCAGTCGGAAGTCCGTTTCAAGGGCCTGCCCGTCGGCCATGTCACGCAGATCGGGTTCGATCCGCAGGACCGCTCCCGCGTCGTCGTCCGCCTGCATCTGCGCTCGGACACCTACGTCACCCATGCCACCTACGCGGTGGTGGCCATGCAGGGCCTGACCGGGGGCAGCGTGCTCGAACTCAAGCTCGGCAAGGGCAGCCGCGCACCGCTTTCCACCAGCGCGGAACATCCGGCGCGCATTCCCATGCACCCGAGCCTGCTCGGCTCGCTTGCCCGTTCCGCCCGGAAGGACATGCGCAATCTCGAGGCGATTCTCGCCAGTGCGCGCAAGGTCCTGGACAAGGACAACCGGGACCATCTGGCCGCTTCGCTGAAGCAGATCGACGAGGCCACCCGGCGCCTGGTCGCCATCGAGGCGCAGCTGCCACCCCTGGTGAAGAACCTCCGGCGCAGCGTCGACGCCAGCCACGCCCTGGTGACGCACGCCGACGAACTGGTCCGCCAGGCGCAGGCTCCGGTCCGACAGGCCGCCCAGTTGGAGGCGTCCATCCGGGCGCTGGCGCAATCGAGCCGGCAGCTGAGCCGCAAGTTGAACACGCAGACCCTGCCGGGGGTCGATTCCCTCAGCCGGAGCCTGCAGCGCACCTCGCGGCAGTTGGACCAGTTGTTGCGCCAGCTCCAGGCCCGTCCGCAGAGCCTGATCTTCGGCGCCCCCCCGCATCCGCCCGGGCCCGGCGAGCCCGGTTTCCAGGCAGACAAGAAGGAGGGCTCGCAGCCATGACCCGGATCCGCTTTGCCACTTGCGCCTGCCTGCTGCTGCTCGCCGGCTGTGCCCATGATTCCTCGCGGCGGATTTATCCCAGGCATTACACGCTTTCCGCGGCGGCGGCTCCCACGGCCCGCATGCATCCTCGTCAGACCCAAGGCCGGGCCACGTTGCAGGTGGCCCGCATCTCCGCGCCGGTCTGGCTGCAGGGTACGGATCTGCTCTACCGGCTCGCCTACCGGCACGAGGACCGCATCGCGTCCTACGGCCTTGCGGATTGGGTGGCGCCGCCGGCCCAGTTGCTGCAGCCGATGATCCTGGGCGGGCTTGCCGGGGGCGCCGCCTGGGCGGTGGTGGTCGGTCCGGACAGCCCGGCGCGGACGGATTTCGGCCTGTCCATCCGGCTCGACGATTTCAGCCAGGTCTTTACGGGTCCGCAGCAGAGCCTGGGCGTGCTGGATGCCACCGCGACGTTCGTCGACCATCGCGACGACCGGGTCGTCGCACAAAAGCGTTTTCTTCTCCGGATTGCGGCGCCCAGCGCGGATGCGGCGGGTGGCGCCGCGGCGCTGAACCGGGCCAGCCGACAATTCGTTGCGCGGTTGCGGCAGTGGCTGGGCCAGGTGATATCGCAGGGCCGATCGGAAACGGCCCGTTGAGGAGAATGTATCCGCGGTCGGGCTTCGGCAAACTCCGTTCGTGCCGAGCGTAGCGTCCGCGGGACGCGGAGTCGAAGCACCACCCCACATCCTTCGACTTCGGCGCTTCGCGCCTACGCCCGGCACGAACGGGAGGGTTCAAACCGGCTCCGCCAAAAGGCGCACGCTTGCGTCTGCCGCGGTCCTTTGTTACGGTACTGTCCTCCATGGTGGGATTGTCGCAAGTTCCCTTTCCGTTGCGCACCACCTTCACGGCCTTGCCCGTTGTCGCGCCAGGATTGGGCGCGAATTTCGAACCCGACACATTGCCGCGTCCCCCGGACGCAGGACTACCGCAAGCCAACTGATCCACCGCCGGTACCGCCCGGCATCCGTGCGCAAGACCCCGCGAGGGTCTCCCGGCCATTCGCCTGCACGGTGCATCCCCTCCCGAATCCCGCAGGGAAGACAAGCGTCTCCGCGCCCGGTTGTCGCGTGGGCGCAAAGGCATGCCGCGTGCCCCGCATCGGCTCGCCCGCGGCATTTTCTTCCCGCTCCACAGGTAACCAGATTCCATGAAACCCTTTCGTTCCGCCGCCCTCGTCTTGTCCCTCCTCTTCGCCACCGGCACCGCCTGGGCCGCCACGCTGCCGTTTCCGGCGGGCATGATCGCCGTGCCGCTGGCGGTGGTCACCAACGACCGCGACAGCAGTGTCAGCCGGCTCGAACTGATGGTCGACCGGCAATCCACCGTTCGCGGCATCTATCTGAAGACCAGCGCCCATGCCGGGGAAAAAGCGCCGGCGGACAGCGGCAGGATGTATCCCCTGGCGAAGATCGAAACCCCGAAGGGCGTGGTGCTGGGCCAGGGTCAGGGCGTGAAGGCCATCTTCCTGCGCGGCCGGATCGCCTCGCATGACGGGCAGGGTTCCCTGGTGATCCGTTATCTGAGCAACGGCCTGTTCAAGCACTACCGGGAATGTCGCGTCGACCTGCAGCGCGTGGCTCCGGGCGACTGGCGGCTCGTCAATGCCTACGATGGCCGGCCCATCAGGCGCATCCGGGTGCAGACCTGGGCGCTGGGCATCTCCACCGTCGCCAATGTCTGTCCCGATACGCGGACCGGTTGATTGCTCCCCGCGGCCGGGTGAGGCCGGCCAGGCCGCCGGTCTTGTCCAGGATCATGTCCGGCCGTTTCCGTCCCTGCTACGTTGCCGGTACCGCGTGCGCAATCCGCGCCGCGATGGAATCGGGAGCAGCAGAGATGGTTACGACACAACCCGGCCGCATCCTCGAAGACCAGCATCGCCGGATCGACGAGGGAGTCAAGGGCATCATCGATGGCTCCGGGCCGACGGTGGCGTTGGCACGGTCGTTGGCGTTGTTGCGGCTTCATCTGTACGTGGAAGAGGAAATCCTGTTTCCGCCCCTGGAGGCGTCGGGCCTGGCCATGCCGGTGCTGGTCATGAAACGCGAGCATGGCCAGATGTGGCCGCTGATACAGGACCTGTCGGCCGCCTGCGATGCGGGAGATGGCGCGGACGCCCTGCGCGACCGTTGTGACACACTGTTCCGGCTTCTGCGCATCCACAATCCGAAGGAAGAGCAGATTGTCTACACGGCTGCCGACCGGCTCGCCGCCAAACCCGATGGCCGCCTGCGCGCCGCGGACCTGGAGGTTGCCGAGCCGCCGGAGGGCTGGCGTTGCGCGATGGCGCCGCCCTGACGACGCGCCGGGCGATGGAAACCGGCGTCCGTCCGGCAAACGCGGATTCCCTGTTTGAACCCCGTTTTTCACGCGGATCCGGCCCGCGCGGGACTGGCGCCGGCATGCCGATCCGCTACGCTGCAGGGAGAATCCGATCGCGAGAAACCGCATGCCGAACCACGATTTCACCACGCTCGTCGACCGCTCCGCGATGGGGTCGGTCAAGTGGCGTCTCATGCACGAGGCCAACCCCTCGGTACCGCCGGGCATCGCGCCCTTCTCGGTAGCGGACCTGGACCTGAAGAACGCCCCGGAAATCATTGCCGGACTGCAGTCCTTCCTCGACGAGGCGGTGCTCGGCTACACGATGGCGCCCGAACCGTACACGCAGGCCGTGCTGGGCTGGATGCGCCGGCGTCATGGCTGGGAAGTCGATCCGGACTGGCTGGTCCCGACCAGCGGCGTGGTGCCGGCTTTTTTCAACGCCATCCGCTGCTTCACCGAACCGGGCGATGGCGTGATCATCCAGACCCCGGCCTACTACCCGTTCTACCAGGCCATCGAGCGCAACCGGCGCCGCCTGGCGCGCAATCCGCTGGTGCTGCGCGACGGCCGTTTCCGGATCGATTTCGACCACTTGCGCGAGCTTGCGCGCGACCCCGCGAACAAGCTGTTGCTGCTGTGCAGCCCGCACAACCCGACCGGACGGGTGTGGGCGCGCGAGGAACTGCAGCAAGTGGCCGACATCGTGCTGGCCAACGACCTGGTGCTGGTCAGCGACGAGATCCATTTCGACCTGGTCCTGCCCGGATACCGCCACACCGTGGTGTCCACCCTGGGCGAGGAGATCGCGCGGCGCACGGTGGTCTGCACCGCGCCGAGCAAGACCTTCAACCTGGCCGGCATGGCCACCAGCAACATCGTGATCCCCGATCCGGACCTGCGCCGGCGCTTCGTCGCCGGGCTGGAGGCGATCGGCTTCCTGTTTCCCAACGTGCTCGGCTACAAGGCCTGCGAGCTTGCCTACACCCGCGGCGAGGCATGGCTGGAGGGTCTGCTGCAGCTGGTCCAGCGTAACCACGAGCGGGTCCGGCGGTTCCTGGCCGAGCGCCTGCCCGCGGTCACGGTGTTCGACCTCGAGGGCACCTACCTGCAATGGATGGATTTCCGCGCGTTGGGCAGGAGTGCGGAAGAACTCCAGACCCTCCACGAGCAGCAGGCCATGGTGTTCTTCGACGAGGGGACGATTTTCGGCGAGGAGGGCGCCGGCTTCGAACGCATGAACCTGGCCGCCCCGGAAGCCACCGTGCAGCAGGCGCTGGAACGGCTGGCGGCCTGCCATGGCTGAGGACTCGCGCGGGGTGCCGGACCGAAATGGGTCCCTGTCCCGGGCGTGACACGAAAAACCCCGCAATCAAGCGGGGCTCGCGGGTCCATGTCGCCACGTGGGCCGACAGGAATCTTGCATGTGGTGCCCAGGAGAAGACTCGAACTTCCACGGGGTTGCCCCCACCAGCACCTGAA
>CAZMMO010000054.1:0-10025 GCA_964567365.1 uncultured Rhodanobacteraceae bacterium
ACCATCATCGTGATGACCTCCAACCTGGGCTCCAACCTGATCCAGGACATGGCCGCCTCCGACGGCGACAGCGAGGCGCAGTACACGCAGATGAAGGCCGAGGTGATGGGTGTGGTGCAGAGCCATTTCCGCCCCGAGTTCATCAATCGTCTGGACGAAATCGTGGTGTTCCGGCCGCTGGGCAAGAACCAGATCCGCACCATCGCGCGCATCCAGCTCGAAGGCCTGGACCGGCGCCTGGCCGAACGCCAGCTTGCGCTGAAGGTGTCGGACAAGGCCCTGGACCTGCTGGCCAACGTCGGTTTCGATCCGGTCTACGGCGCCAGGCCGCTCAAGCGCGCCATCCAGCAGCAACTGGAGAATCCGCTGGCACAGAAACTCCTGGCCGGCGAGTTCGCGCCCGGCGACACCATTGCGGTCGATGCCGAGAACGGACATTTGTCCTTCGCCAAGCGTTGATGCCGGAAAATCCCGTGTAGGAGCGCACCCGGGCGCGACAGGCGCAAGGCTCATGGAACGCTGATGCTGTCGCGCCCGGGTGCGCTCCTACAGGGGACCTCGAATAACCTCGTCACCCCAGCGCACGCGGGGAGAGGCCATGGAAGGCCTCGGCTTTGAGGAGCGAGGAAAGCTGGGGTCCAGCGTCTTTACGCTCTTGAAGATAAAGACGCTGGATGACATGCGGCTCCTGCCGCATGCCCTTCGGGCCATTCGCTGCGCGAATGTTTGCTCCGGCCTCCTGCCTCCGCGATCCTGCCTTCGCAGGAATGACGGGCAAATGGGCAGTTTTTCGAGGTGCCCTGCATGGGCCGATGGCGTGCCGGGTCGATTCGGGCGGGTCGCGGCCTTAGAATCCGGAGATCGCCACGGGTCGCCCACCTCATGCCGTCTTCGGAGTCACCGCAGCTTTCCGTCACTTCCGCATTCGCCACGCCGATCGTCGAGACGGTGCTGCCCGAGTGCGCGGAGCTGAATCGACGCCTGCGGGAGTTGTTCCTGCGCTGGGAGGGCGATGACCAGAGCCGGCGCAGTTCCGTGCCGACCGGGGTCGCCAAGGTCGGCGTGTACGAAAGTGCCTTCGACCTGTTTTCCCGTGCGGAGCCGGAGATCCGGACGCTGCGGCACTTCTGCCTCAACACCCTGGGCTACCTGATCGCCCGCTTGAACCGTTACAGCGACCGGGAAATGGCGGGGCTGCGGATCCACGAGCACAGCTGGTACCACATCACCCGCCACGCCGGTTACACCGCCCAGCACAACCACCCGATGGCGTCGTGGTCGGGTGTGTACTGCGTGGATCCGGGCGATGATGCCCGGCCGCAGGAGACCAACAGCGGCGCGCTGCGTTTTCTCGATGCCCGCGGCAGCGCGGGCATGTATGTCGATCCGGGCAACGCGCACCTGGAGCGGCCGTTCGGATTCGGCGCGCTGGCCTATTTCCTGACGGCCGGCAAGCTGGTGCTGTTTCCCTCGCACCTGGCCCACGAGGTGGCGCCGTATTTCGGCCGGCGCGAGCGCATCACCGTGGCGTTCAACGCCTGGGTGCGCGAGGCGGGGGCCGCCGACGACGCCCCGTTCGTGCGCGAGCGTCGAACCTGAAAAAGCCTCCCCCGAACGGGTCGGGGGAGGCGGATCGAACCACACGATCGCTACGCGTTCCGAACTAGAACTTGTAGTCGACGCGGGCGTAGAAGAACCGGCCCATCAGGGCGGCATACTGGGTCGGGTCGAATGCCAGGTCCTCGATCGGCTGCGTCTCGTTGGGCGGCTTCCTGTCGAAAACGTTGTTGACGCCCAGGGTGAAGTCCACGTTGAACGGAGCGTGGTAAACGGCCCGCACGTCATGCCACACGACCGGTGCCAGGCGATTCATCGACAACGCGTCGCTGACCGAACTGGGACGGTTGCACAGCCCCAGTGCCGTCAGGCTGATGGGCGTGCCGTCGTAGCTGTCCGAGCAGCTTTCCAGGAGCGCGCTGACATAGTGCACGCGCCACGAGGCACTCCAGTTGTCGAGTCTCCAGCCGGCGGTCAACACCGCCTTCCAGGACGGGACCGACAGCGGGAAGGTGTATCCGGCACGTTCGATGCCGACCAGGTTCACCGTCTTGACGCCGCCGGCCAGCGGCAGCCGCTGCGTGAAGTAGGTCGTGTGCGAACCGTGCACCGAGAAGTGGAACTTGCCGATCGACGTCGTGAGGCCGCGGTAACCGATGCCGATGTCCACGCCGCTGGTGGAGGTCGAACCGATGTTGGTCTCCAGGTTGTCGATCTGGGTCACCGTGCCCAGCGGCGAACGGTGGATGTCGTTGCAGAACTTCTGCGCGCCGGAGATGTAGCACGCGTCCATGATGTTGTTCGGGCCGTACGGCTGGATCGCGTTCTCGACCTTGATGCGATACCAGGTCGCCGTGAACGACAGTCCGGGCAGCTGGTGCGGGCTGTAGACGAATCCGGCCTGTTCCGCCGTCGAGGTTTCGGCCTCGAGGTGCTGGTTGCCGCCGGCGAGGGTACGGATCTGCTGGTCCGGCTGCAGGTAACCGCCTGGCACGCCCGCCGCGGCGCAGTTGGCCGCCACCGCCGAGTTGACGCCCGGCTTGGTGTAACCGCTGCAGGGATCGAACACGGTCGGATTGCCGATGTTCTGTCCGGCGAACAGCTCGTTGATGTTGGGCGCGCGGAACCCTTCGCCCCAGTCCAGACGGATGGCCACGTCCTGTATCGGCAGCCATTTCATGCCGACGTTGAAGCGGGTCGAGCCGGAGAACGTGCTGTACTTGGAATAGCGTCCGGCGATGTCCATGTTCAGCCGATAGGCGCCGGGGATGTCCGCCAGCACCGGTACGTTGAACTCGGTGTAGAAGGCGTTGACGTGGAATCCACCCTGCGTGGGGAAGGTCTTGACCCCGCTCTGGGTCAGGCCGGCCGCCGCGATCGGGTCGGGGTGGTAATACCCGCTGATGGTGTTGTACTGGTAGCCGACGGCGAATCCGAGGGGGCCGGCCGGAAGCTCGACCAGGTCGCCCGTGGCCAGGTTGAGGTGGACGATGCGCTGCGTCGTGCCGTTGCTGCTGCGCTCGGGGTAGTACAGGTAGGCCACCTGGTCCGGCGTGATCGTGCCGGTGCCGTCCACGCCCTGGCCACCGAACAGGTTCAACGGAACGCAGCTGGAGTTGGCCGCGCACGTGGCGGCGTCGCCGACGGCCAGGTTGAAGTTCGGGCCGAGGGTGCCGGCGGTCTGGGTCTCGCGGTTGCGCAGGGTCATGTACTGGTACCCGGCATCCCAGTTCCAGTAGACCTCGCCGATGTTGAACACGCCGTTCAGACCGGTGCTGAAGCGCATCGAGTCGGACTCGTAATCGCGTACGCGCTCAGGGAACTCGGCCAGACGGCGGCCGATGAACGAAAGCGTCGGCATCTCCAGCGCTCCGCCGTTGGTCCCGCCCGTCGGCGCCACGACCACCGGATCGTTGCTGATGGTGAAGCCGAACGGATTGTATTTCTGGTCCGCCGCGATCGTGCCCGTGGTCAGCGGCAGCAGGTTCGGTGCCGAGTAGGTCTTGGTGGTGCGCTGGGCGTAGTTGAGGCTGGCCGTGAGGCGGATCTTGTCGGTGATGTCGTAGTGTCCGCTCAGGTAGGCGGCCTTGAGGCTCAGGGGATTGAGGATCGAATCCCCCTTGGAATGGCCCGCCGGTTCGGTCCAGTTGTAGCGGTCCGCGCCCTCGAAGGGTCGATAGTCGGAGGGGCTGGTACCGTCGGTTCCCGACTTGATGGTCAGGTCGCAGAACGGCAGGTACCGGGGATTGGCCGCGGTCCCGTAATTGCGCGCCGGACACTGCGCCGAGGTCAGGCCGGTATACGGGGCGGGCGTGACGTTGGGGCTGCCCGGATCGCCCAGGGTCGGCGCGATGAATTCGAAGCGGCCCTGCGGCGTCGACGAACTGCCGCGTGTCACTCCCGTGTGCGGTACCGGCTCGGCCGAGAACGTCCGGTTGATGGCGGGAACCCTGTTGCTCTTGTTGTACTCGGCGTTGAACAGGAAGCCGTATTTCTCTCCCTGGTGGCCGAAGGTGAACGAATACTTCTTGGTCAGGCCGTCCCAGTTGCCGTCGCCGTGCCAGATGCCGGTGTAGGCCGACACGTGGCCGCCGTTCATGTCTTTCTTGAGGATGATGTTGACCACGCCCGCGATCGCGTCGCTGCCGTACACCGCCGACGCACCGGACTTGAGCACCTGGATGCGCTCGACCGCGCTGAGCGGAATCGAGTTCAGGTCGGTCGTGCCGCCGTTGCCGGTCACCCAGCGCTGGCCGTTGACCAGGATCAGCGTGCGCTTGGGGCCGAGATTGCGCAGGTTGATGTTGGAGGCGCCGTTGCCTTCGAAATTGAAGGCGGCGTTCATGGTCGGCGTGATGGCCGGCAGTTGCTGCAGGATCTGGCCGATGGTCTGCAGGCCGGTCTCCTCGATCTCCTGGGGACCGATGTTCAGGACCGGGCGCGAAGTGACGACCTCGGTTTGCGGAATGTGCGAACCGGTGACTTGTATGGCTTGCAGGGTAGTGACGTCGCTTTGCTTGTCCTGCTTGCCTTGTTGGCCTTGTTGGGGCGCGGCGGCGGCGGGAATCGCGATCGTGGCCCCGAGTGAAAGCGACAGGCCCAGGACCAGGGCCTTGCTGATTGCGTTGGCCAGAGGTTGGCGTTTCATTGGTATCTCCCAGAGTGCATTGACTTGACTATCCCCGAGCCGGTGGCGCATGCGGACGCGTGAAGGGCCGTGAAGCTTTTCCGGCGGTTCCCGTGGCGGCCGTCATCGACTCGCAACTCGCTCCATCGAAGTGGTCGGCTCCCTCCATCGGCGATGAATTCCACGGCGGGGCGTGGACTTCATGTCGTTCGTGGCCGCGATCGGCTTCCCGCCGTGCGGCATCCTGTGCGGTCGCGAGGCGGCGACGATTCGCCATTCCGGGGCCGCGGTTGCTCGTGCCGGCCTGTCCGTTTTCCGTACCCGGCGGAATGGCCGCCGTTGCGGACGTCTGCCACGACGGCCCGGCAGGCCCGTCCGGCATCGGCGGGCCTGGCTGCTTCGCGCGGGTTACGGTTTCTGCCCGGGGTGGTACACGCGTACGGCGTGCTGCTTGATCTGGTCGGGCCAGAAATACACGGTGCGCAGGTCGCCGCTGGCCCAGCGATGGGCCTGGTCGGTAAAGTGCGGCGAGCCCGGGTGGCCGCTCTGGCCGCCCACGTGGATGGCGCGCGCGCTCACCTTGGGACCGAACTCGATGGCCGCAACGAAACTGTTGCCGCTGCGGCCGTAATACTTCTTCGTGCCCGGCCAGCGATGCGTGTTGGACGCGGCCAGCGAGCCCCAGCGCGAAGAGGTGAACGGCACCGCAATGCTGGGCTTGGTGTCGTCGAAATGCGGATGGATGGCATCGTCCAGGCGCTGGTAGCGGTTGACCGTGCCCCAGGGCACGCCCCAGTAGCCGAAGTCCTGCGTGAGCCGGTCGACCACGGCGGCCAGGGCGCCCAGCCGGGTTTTGGCGTCGACCTTGTCGGCGAGATAGTCGGCCATCAGCTCGTCGGTCTTGTGCTCGTCCAGCCCCGAGGCGCGGGCCTTTGCGGCCACCTCGTTCCACAGCGTGTCGCCCCACCACACCGCCAGCGTGGTCGGGATCGAGGCCAGGCCCCAGCGATAGTCCCAGCCACGCAGCACCGCGATGGGGCCGGCCAGCCTGGTCCTCAACGGATCATTCTTGGGCAGGGCGTCGTAGTCCTTGACCAGGAGCGGGATCAATCGTTTGAACGCCGGCAGGTAGGAGTCGAACGCGTCGGCGATCAGCTTGGCCTTGGTGAAATCGTGCGCGCCGGTCAGCATTTCGGTGGCATGGATGCCGCGCGCATTTTCGCCGAACGAGTCCATGTACTGCGGGTAGTCGGCGCGCTTGGGACTGTCCTTGCCGGCCGCCGAGTAGGGCCAGTCGTTGGTGTTGAACACCCAGCCGTTGGCCGGATTGATCACGCTGGGCATGTCCTTGAGCGGGGTCGTGCCCTGCCAGGCGGTGGCGGGATTGCTGCCGTCGACCGGCTTGAGGTAGTCGAAGCGGTTGTCGCGCTTGGGAATGAACTGCGGGGTCAGGAAGGCGATGTTGCCCTGGTCGTCGGCGTACAGGGTGTTGTTGGACGAGTTGGCCTTCAGCTGCGCCACCTTCAGGTATTGGGCCAGGTCGGTGGCCTTGGTGCGCAGCCAGCTTTGCTTCAGCGCGGGAATCGGGCGGTTCATCAGGGCCTCGGCGATCCACTTGCCGTTTTGCTTGGCCACGATCGGGCCGTGCTGGGTGAAGTAGGCCGTGAACGTGCGGGTCTTCATGCCCTGGTCGGTGCGGTACTCGATGGTGATCTTGCGCGTCTTCACCGGCAGCCACTGCTTGCCGAAGCGGTAGACGTACTTGCCGTCCTGTTTCTGGACGGTTTCGGCGAACTGGTCCACGGCATCCACGCCGGTGGAGGTGTGCATCCAGCCGATGTGCCGGTTGAAACCCTGGTAGATGAAGAACTGGCCCCAGGTCGAGGCGCCGTAGGCGTCCAGCCCCTGGTCGCTGGACAGCTGCGACTCGGTGCGGAAATTGAACGTGACGTGGGGATTGATCAGCAGCAGGGCGTGGCCGTCGGCGGTCAGCTTGGGCGCGATGGCGATGCCGTTGGAGCCGGTCGGGTCGACCCAGGTCGCGGGCACCGGGCGTGCCAGGGCGACGGTGGTGGCGTGGTCGGCCCCGTAGAACTTGGCCAGCCCGGACAGGCGCACGCGGGTGATGTCGCCGCCGATGCTGCCCTCGGTGAACGAGAGCGCCATCCAGGGCTCGTAATGCTTGATGACCGGGTGCACCTCCGGATGGGTGGCCAGGTACCAGTTCAGGCCGTCGGCCCAGGCGTTCATCAGCTTTTTCAGCCAGGCGGGGCTCTTGGCATAATCGCGCTTGAGCACCACCGGGTCGATGAACAGCTGTTCGCGCAGGTCGGACCAGATCGCCTTTTCGCCCTGGGCGCGGGAAGTCCAGCCCAGGGCCAGCAGCAGATTGGCCTGCACGCGGTGGAAATCGTCCTCGCACTGGGCGTACATCATGCCGAATACGGCATCGGCGTCGGTCTTGCCGTGGATGTGCGGGATGCCCCAGTCGTCGCGCGTGATCGTGACCGCTTGCGCCTCGTGCTGCAGGCGGGCGTATTCGGCGGAAACGGACGCGGTCGTCGATCGTGCCGCGGCACTTGCCGGAGCGTAGGCCAGCGCGCAGGGCGCGCCCACCACCAGTGCCGATAAAACCACCTTGCTCAGCAGATGCCTCGAATACGAGGCAATGGTCGGGAAGGTCAAACCTTTCTCCCTGAGTGGAACCGAGATATTCCCCCACAGATCGCACGAAACGAATCGTGCCAATGGAATCGCGGCAAAACTTTTTTTACACCCCAATATCGAAATTTTTACTTGCGATCTTCGTCTTTGTCAAACGACTTCAGGGTGAATTTGCCGTGTGATGGGCCGTATCGGGCTCGGTCGCCACCTCCGGAATGGCCTTCAATGCCGTCGGCGTGGTGCGCAGCAGCGGGCGGAAATTGTTTTCCTCCACCTGCTCGCGGCGGAAGGCGTAATAGCGATAGGCGGCGTACAGGGCCAGGGCGCCGGTATTGAGCGCATACCACCATGGCAGCGCCTGGCCGCTGAGCCATTGCATGGCCATGCCGGCCAGCAGCGGCCCCAGCGCGGAGCCGGCGCCATACAGCAGGTACACGCTCGAACTGGCGGCCAGCAACTCTTCGGGCGTCAGGTAGTCGACCAGGTGCGCGACGACCATCGGGTAGATGGCGAAGGCCATGCCGCAGTAGACGAAGATCAGCGCGATGGCGGCCCACTTGTGTCCGCCGACGATCCACAGGCACGCCGCCAATGCACAAGCCAGCGAACCCACGATGGCCAGGGCCAGGCGCCGGTCGATGCGGTCGGACAGGTAGCCCAGCGGCCATTGCATCAGCGCGCCGCCGAGAATGCCCAGCAGCATGTAGGTGCTCACGCCGTTGTTGTCGAAGCCGATGTGGCGCGCGTACACCGGCGCCAGGCCGTAGAACGCGCCCATGGCCAGCCCGGCCAGCAGGGCGCCGACGCCGGAGGTCGGCGCCAGATGGAACAGGCGCTTGAGCTGCAGGCGTGGCGCGGTCTGCGCAACCGGTTGTGCCTGGTGGGTGAGGACCACCGGCAGGGTCGAGACCAGCGCCAGCAACGCCACCAGCGTGAACAGCACGAACGGTTGCGCCTCGATGCGCAGCAGCAGTTGCGACAGTGCCAGGCCGCCGGAATTGACCATCATGTAGATGGCGAACACGGTGCCGCGGTGTCTGGCGGAGGTCTGCGCGTTGAGCCAGCTTTCGATGATCGTGTACAGGCCGACCATCATCACTCCGTCGATCAGGCGCAGGGTCAGCCACAGCCAGGGCCACGACGCCAAGGCATGCAGCAGGGCCACGCAGGCCGCGCAGGCCGTGCCGAAGGCAAACGCGCGGATGTGCCCGATGCGCCGCACCAGGGGTGGAATCAGGTAGGTGCCGACCAGGAAGCCGGCATAGTAGATGCCGGCGAGCGCTCCCAGCAGGCTGCCGCTGAACCCGGCCTGCAGGCCGCGCAGGGGGATCAGGGTGCCCAGCAGTCCGATGCTGGCCAACAGAAAGGCCGTGCTGACCAGCAGCGAAGCGATCGAACGCAGGGAGCGGAGCATGCCGGGAGAACACCATTGCCATCGGGTCCGGCCACTGTAGCAATACCGACGCGCGCTGTACCGCCCCTACTTGAAAAAAATCCGGCAGTCACGATAAAGAGTACGCACCTTCCGCCTGTCAGCGGAGTTTTGCGTGGCGGCCGGTCCGGGCGGATCCGGCGTCGTTTACGGAGAATCACTGCAATGCCCATTTATGCATTTGCCTGTCAGTCGTGCGGCCACCAGTTCGATCGCCTGCAGAAAATGTCCGACCCCGATCCCGAGACCTGTCCCAACTGCGGCGCCGGCGACGTGCGTCGCCAGGTGACGGCGCCGGCCTTCCGCCTGGCCGGCAGCGGCTGGTACGAGACCGATTTCAAGGGCAACGGCGACAAGAAGCACAACCTGGCCGGTGACGCCGGCGCAGCCAAGCCCGCGTCGGCCCCGGCACCGGCGCCGGCTCCCGCGGCGGCCAGCGAGAGCAAGCCTGCCGCTGGCGCTGAGTAGGGACGAGGGGTGAGGGGCGGGTAGCGAGGGCGCGACGATCCTGCCTTGGTGCAAGCTGCAAAGATGCAGCGGCCCGGATGGGCAGCCTTTGTTCAACGGTCGGGCCCGTGCCTCGATCCCCGATTTTCGCGCCCTCGCTACTCGCCCCTCGTCCCTCGCCACTCCCCCACCAAGTGCTAAAATCCCCCGTTTGCCTCCCCCCGTCCGGAGCCTCCCGCGCATGCGTACCCACTACTGCGGTCTCATCGACGAGGCCGAGATCGGCCAGCCGCTGACCCTGTGCGGCTGGGTCAACAAGATCCGTCTGCAAAGCCACGTGGCTTTCATCGACCTGCGTGACCACACCGGTTTGGCGCAGGTGACGGTCGATCGCGACAACGCCGAGGCCTTCGCACGCGCGGCGGAGTTGGGCTATGAATATTGCCTGCGTGTGACCGGCGTCCTGCGCGAGCGCAGCTCGGTCAATGCCAAGCTCAAGACCGGCGCGGTCGAGGTGCTGGCCGAGTCGCTGGAAATCCTCAACGAGGCGCGCGACCTGCCGTTCGCGCTGCACGAGAACCCCAACGAGGAAATGCGCCTGACCTACCGCTACCTGGACCTGCGCCGTCCGGAAATGCAGCAGATGATGCGCACGCGCATCAAGCTGGTGCAGGCCCTGCGCCGGCATCTGGACGCGGCCGGTTTCCAGGACATCGAGACGCCGATCCTGACCAAGGCCACGCCCGAGGGCGCGCGCGACTACCTGGTGCCTTCGCGCCTGCACGCCGGCGAGTTCTA
>CAZMMO010000055.1:0-9941 GCA_964567365.1 uncultured Rhodanobacteraceae bacterium
GCGAACTGATGAACTCGCCGGGGCTGCTCAAGGCATCCGTGCGGCCGTCGATCACGCCCAGCTGGAAGCTGGCGAAGGCGCCATGCCACCAGTGCACCAGGCGCAGGCCGGCGCCGGCCACGTAGACGGTATGGTCGAGGTTTTCCCGGCCTGCGGGGCGGCCCTTGATCCAGCCCAGCGTGGCCACCGGCTGGAAGTGCAGGCCATGGCACGAGAACCCGCGGTCCATGCCGAGGTTGAGGAAGGCGCTGGTGGTCCAGCGGTGTTCGGTGGTGGCGCTGCGTCCGGCGACCAGGCTGACGTGGGGAAACGCTTGTGCCGGAGGAGAAAAAACGGGCTGGGCCGCAAGCAGGGCCACAGCCATGGCGAACGCCGGGGATACACGCATTTCGTGCTCCTTTTTATTTTTTGTACCCCGTAGTTCAATTATAGGGCGAAGCGCTGCCCGTGCCAACTCCGGCAGAGGGAAACAGTCTGTTCGGGTTTCGGGTCGGAGGGGAACGGCACTTGCGCAAGAACTTGTCCACAAGACCGTTCGTGTTGAGCCCTTCGACAAGCTCAGGACAGGCGAAGTCGAAACACCGGAAATCCGCATTGCACGGCACTCCGGCTCCATCCACCCCGGAGTCGCCGGGCGGTGACGATGCCGGTCAGGCCACTTCGCCCAGCACCTGGTCCAGCTGGTCCAGGAAGCGCTCGGCGTGGGCCGTGCCGAACACGATGGGCGGCTTGATCTTGAGCACGTCGTAGCCGGGGCCTTCGGTGGACAGCAGGATGTGCCGGGCCTTCATGGCCTCGACCACGCGCGTGGCCAGCGCCGCGTCCGGCGTGCGTGCCGCGCGGTCGGCGACCAGCTCGACGCCGAGGAACAGGCCTTGCCCGCGCACGTCGCCGATGCATTCGTGCAGGTTCATCAGCTCGTGCAAGCCGTCCTTCAGGAAGCGGCCCACGCGCAGGGCGTTTTCCTGCAGGCGCTCCTCGGCGATCACGTCGAGCACGGCCAGGCCGATGGCGCACGACACCGGGTTGCCGCCGAAGGTGTTGAAGTATTCCATGCCGTTGCGGAAGCTGGCGGCCACTTCGGGCGTGGTCACCACGCCGCCCATCGGGTGGCCGTCGGCGATGGGCTTGCCGAGGGTGACGATGTCGGGCACCACGCCCTGCGACTGGAAGGTCCAGAAATGCTCGCCGGCGCGGCCGAAGCCGACCTGCACCTCGTCGGCCACGCAGACTCCGCCGGCGGCGCGCACGTGGGCGTAAGCTGCACGCAGGTAGCCCTCCGGCAGCACGATCTGGCCGCCGCAGCCGAGCATGGATTCGCAATAGAACGCGGCCGGCTCCACGCCGCGCCCGCGCAGGTCCGCGATGGCTTCCGGCAGGGCCGCGGCGTATTGCGCGCCGGCCGTGTCGGGGTCGCGGAACCGGCCGCGGTAGGTGTCGGGCATGGGCACGACGCCCACGTGCGGCGCCCGGCCTTCGCCGCCCTTGCCGTTGAACTTGTACGGGCTCAGCTCGACCATCGAAGGCGAGTGTCCGTGATAGGCATGGTCGACCACGATGGCGCCGCGCGCATGCGTGTGCGCCCGCGCCAGGCGCAATGCCAGGTCGTTCGATTCGGTGCCCGAATTGGTGAGGAAAACCACCGACAGCGGCGCGGGCAGGGTGGCGGTCAGGCGCAGCGCGTACTCGACGATGTTGTCGTGCAGATAGCGGGTGTTGGTGTTGAGCCGGGCCATCTGCGCCTGCCCGGCGGCGACCACGCGCGGATGGCAATGGCCGACGTGGCAGACGTTGTTGACCATGTCCAGGTAGGCCTGGCCGTCCTGGTCGTACAGCCACACGCCCTCGCCGCGCACGATCTTCAGCGGCTGCCGGTAGGCCACGCTCAGCGACGGGTTCAGGACGTGTCGGCGCAATTGCATGATCTCGTCGTTGCCGCGCTCGGGCACATGCGGCGGCGGTACAGCGGTGCCGTGGGAGCGTGACGCGGGATCACTCATGGCGGGACTCCGGAAGAGGTTCGGCGATCGCGCCGGGTTCGACGTCGAGCAGGGTGTACAGCAGGGACTGCAGACCCTGTTGGGAAACCAGGATGTAGGCGTTGTCGGGCTGTGCCGCGTGCGCCCGCGTCGCCATCAGGACGCTCTGGCAGATGCGGGCAAGGATGAAGGCGTGCAGCGATTCCCGTTCCTCGGGCGTGAGCGCGTGACAGCGCAGGTAGCCGCGCAGCATGCGCCGCGCGCAGGCAACCGGGTCGGCCTCGTGCTGCATGGCGTAGGTGCAGGCGATGGCCAGGTTGGCGACGCGGAAGCTGGTGCACAGGTCGCCGAAGTCGATGATCGAACGGACCTGCCAGGCGCCGTCTTCATGCCGGTCCACGATCACGTTGTGGTCGTTGGCGTCGTTGTGCACCACCGCCATCGGCAGGCGCCCGCGCCAATGGTCCAGGCGCGAGCAGAACGCGTCCATGCCCGCCGCGACCGCGGCGCGCAGGCCGGCGTCGGCAATGCGTGCCACCTCATTCCGCAGCCGCGGCAGTTGCAGCAGGTTCCATGGATGTTCGCGCGCGGCCGCCGGATGTTCGAAGCCTTCCAGCCCGCGGGTCAGGCGAGCCACCGTGGCGCCGAGGCTCTCGTGCAACGGGCCGCGCCGCGCGGCGGACAGATCCCCGATGGCGGCGGCCCAGGTCATGCCGGGCACGAAGCCGAGCAGGCGCACGTGGCAGGGTTGGCCGTCGATGGGCAAGGTGAGCAGATGCTCGCCCGCGGGAGTGAGCCGCACCCGCGGCCATTCGATGTCCGGTTCGTTCCGGGCCAGCGCCATCATGGCGCGGTTTTCCAGGTCCAGGTCCGCGCGCGCCCAGGAAGGGTGGGCGATCTTCAGCACATGTTCGCCGGCCGCGCCGCGGATGCGGAAGTTCTGGTCCAGGTACGACGGCAGTGCGCGGACGTCGCCGTGGATGCGCCAGTACCGCTCGGCCAGCCGGCCCGCGGCAGCGGGGGTCAATCGGTTCATCGGACTTCTTGCCGTATTGCAAGTCATTCAATTGTAGTATAAATTGACAAATAATTCCGGTGAAGGAAAGCATCCTGTCGGCGGGCCGTCTCCGACGGCGTCTGCCGCGGCGGCCGTGTGGATACGCGTTCGTCGATGCATGGTCCGCCGCCGTCGCCTCCGTGTCCAGGGAACCGCACGCATATGAAGATCACCCGATTGACCACCTTCCAGGTACCGCCGCGCTGGCAGTTCCTGCGCATCGACACCGATGCGGGCATCGCCGGTTGGGGCGAGCCGGTGGTGGAAGGGCGTGCGCATACCGTGGCCACCGCCGTGGCCGAACTGGGCGAGTGGCTGGTCGGCAAGGACCCGCGCCGCATCGAGGACCTGTGGAGCGTGATGTACCGCGGCGCCTTCTATCGCGGCGGCCCGGTCCTGATGAGTGCCATCGCCGGCGTCGATCAGGCCTTGTGGGACATCAAGGGCAAGCACCTGGGCGTGCCCGTGCACCAGTTGCTGGGCGGTCCGGTGCGCGAGCGCGTCCGCGTGTATTCGTGGATCGGCGGCGACCGGCCCGCCGACACCGCGCGGGCGGCGAGGCAGGCCGTCGCGCGCGGCTTCAGCGCGGTCAAGATGAACGGCACCGAGGAGATGCATTTCATCGACCGCCACGAGAAGGTCGACAAGGTGCTGGCCAACGTCCAGGCCGTGCGCGAGGCGGCCGGCCCGGATCTGGGCATTGCCGTGGACTTCCATGGCCGTGTGCACAAGCCCATGGCCAAGGTGCTGATGCGCGAGCTGGCTCCGTACAAGCTGATGTTCATCGAGGAACCGGTGCTGTCCGAGCACCTGGAAACCATCCCCGAGCTGGCCCGCATCGCCCCCGCGCCGCTGGCCCTGGGCGAGCGCCTGTACAGCCGCTACGACTTCAAGCGCGTCCTGCAACGGGGTGGCATCGACATCGTCCAGCCCGACCCCTCGCATGCCGGCGGTATCACCGAGACGCGCAAGATCGCGGCCATGGCCGAGGCCTACGACGTCGCGCTGGCGCTGCACTGCCCGCTGGGGCCAGTGGCGCTGGCCGCCTGCCTGCAGCTGGATGCGGTATGCCACAACGCCTTCATCCAGGAACAGAGCCTGGGCATCCACTACAACACCGGCAACGACCTGCTCGACTATCTCGCCGACCGCACGGTGTTCGACTACGCCGACGGCTACGTCGCCATGCCGTCCGGGCCCGGCCTGGGCATCGAAATCGACGAGGACTATGTGCGCGCACGGGCCGCGGTCGGCCACCACTGGCACAATCCCCTGTGGCGCCACGAGGATGGCAGCGTGGCCGAATGGTAGGCGTGCTGCCCTCGCGGGACCGTCCATGCCGGCCTGTGCCGGTGGTTCCGGCCCGCTTGTCCGCCCGGATATCGCTGATTTCCCCGGCACCGGCGCCGCATATGACCAGTGCGCATGAAGGTCCGCGCGCCGGCAAAAGGCCGATACTTTTGCGCCGCGGCCCTGTATTTTCCTCAAAGGGAGTAGAAAAGGGGACGCCCTCTCCATCCCGAATCGAATGGCACCCGCTCAATGTCCGCTCGCCTGCCCGGCGGACGGCGGCTCCACACCATCCGCACCTTTTCGAGGACCACCGATGACCACACCCAGTGACGATCCTTCGCGCCGCGCCCGGACCGTGACCGTTTTCGTCTGCCTCATGGCGGCCCTGGCCGGGCTGATGTTCGGCCTCGACATCGGCGTGATTTCCGGTGCCCAGCAGTTCATCCAGAGCGAGTTCCAGGTCGACGACTGGACCATCGAGAAAATCGTCAGCGCGATGATGGTCGGCGCCGCGCTGGGCGCCCTCGTCGCCGGCTGGCTGTCGGCCAGCCTGGGGCGCAAGCGCACGCTGATCCTGGCCGCCGCGCTGTTCGTGGTCGGCTCGGTGTTGTGCGCGCTGGCGCCCTCGACCGACTTCCTGATCGGCGCGCGGGTGGTGCTGGGCCTGGCGATCGGCCTGGCCACCTTCACCGCGCCGCTGTACCTGGCCGAGGTCGCGCCCGAGGACAGCCGCGGCGCCATGGTCTCGATCTACCAGTTGATGATCACCACCGGCATCCTGGTGGCCTTCCTGTCCGACCTGGGTTTCAGCGCCAGCGGCAGTTGGCGCTGGATGCTGGGCGTCATCGCGATCCCCGGCGCGCTGTTCCTGATCGGCGTGCTGGTGTTGCCCGACAGTCCGCGCTGGCTGGTCAAGGCGGGCCGCGTCGAGCAGGCGCGGCAGGTTCTGCGCCGCCTGCGCGGCGACGAGGACCGTGTCGCGCGCGAGGTGGACGACATCCACGAACAGCTGAAGGTGCCGCAACACGGCTTCCGCCTGTTCCTGGAAAACCGCAACTTCCGCCGCTCCGTCTGGCTGGGCATTCTGCTGCAGGCCGTGCAGCAGTTCACCGGCATGAACGTGGTGATGTACTACGCGCCGCGGATCTTCCAGGACATGGGCTACGCCACCCAGGCGCAGCTGACGTTCACGGCCGTCGTCGGGCTGGTCAACGTGCTGGCCACCTTCATCGCCATCGGCCTGATCGACCGGGTCGGGCGCAAGCCGATCCTGTACGTCGGCTTCGTGGTCATGACGATCGGCATGGGCGCGGTCGGCACCATGATGCACGTGGGCATCGATGCGCGCGGCGAACAGATCTTCACCGTGGCCATGCTGCTGCTGTTCATCGTCGGCTTCGCGATGTCGGCCGGGCCGCTGATCTGGACGCTGTGCGCGGAGATCCAGCCGTTGAACGGGCGCGACTTCGGCATCGGCTGCTCGACGTTCACCAACTGGATCGCGAACATGATCGTCGGTGCGACCTTCCTGACCATGCTCAACAGCATGGGCAGCGCGGCCACGTTCTGGCTCTACGGCGCGCTCAACGCCCTGTTCCTCGTGCTCACCTTCTGGCTGGTCCCCGAAACCAAGGGCGTGACGCTCGAGCGCATCGAGCGCAACCTGATGAGCGGCCTGCCCCTGCGCAGGATCGGCCGCCACTGAACACGCGTCCGGCGATCGGCCGTCGCCCCCCGTGCGCCAATGATTTTTGCGTGTAGGAGCGCACCTGGGCGCGACGGCATCAGCGCTCAATAAACCTTGAGGCTGTCGCGCCCGGGTGCGCTCCTACACACGCACACAAAATTCCGGTGCCGGTTTACAGCGGGTGCGGGGGCGACCGGCCGCATCCCGGTAGAATCGGTGGCGTCATGCTTGACGTCACCGACACCATCCATATTCCCGAAACCGAGCTGGTCGAGCGCTTCACGCGCGCCGACGGGCCCGGCGGGCAGCATGTGAACCGCACCGAGAGCGCGGTCGAACTGCGCTTCGATGCCGCCGTCTCGCCCAGCCTGCCCGAGGCCGTGCGCACGCGCCTGCTGGCGCGCCGCGACCGGCGCGTGACCAGCGAGGGCGTGGTGGTGATCCGGGCCCGGCGCTTCCGCGATCAGGCGCGCAACCGCGAGGATGCGCGCGAGCGCCTGGCCGCGCTGATCCGTGCCGTCGTCACGCCGCCGAAGAAGCGTGTCCCCACCCGGCCCACGCGCGCTTCGCGCCAGCGCCGCCTGGACCGGAAGAAACAGCGCAGCCATCTCAAGCAGACCCGCAAGCGCGATTGGAGCGGCGAATGAGCTCCGGCATACCTCCCGCCGACACGCTGCCTGCGCGCATGCCGCATTATCGCGACAACCTCTGGCGCAAGCTGTGCCGCGGTCTGCTGCGTCTGTGCGGCTGGCGCCTGGAGGGGGAGTTGCCCGATTGCGCGCGCCTGGTGCTGATCGGCGCGCCGCACTCGTCGTGGTGGGACGGTATCTGGGGCCTGCTGATAAAAGTCGGCATCGGCGCGCAGGTGCATTTCATGATCAAGCGCGAGCTGTTCCGTGGACCGCTGGGCGTGTTGTTGCGGGCCCTCGGCGGGGTGGCCATCGACCGCAGCGCGGCGCGCGGAGTGGTCGAGCAGATGGCCGACCGGTTCCGCGAACAATCGTCACTGTGGCTGGCGATCACCCCCGAGGGTACGCGCAAGCCGGTCGAGCGCTGGAAAACCGGCTTCTGGCACATCGCCCGCCGTGCCGGCGTGCCGGTGTTCCCGGTGGCCTTCCACTATCCCGGCAAACGCATCGTGCTGGGCCCCCTGTTCGAGACCAGCGACGACATGCAGGCCGACATCGCACGCCTGCGCACGTTTTACGCTCCCTACCAGGGCAAGCACCACGGAATGTAGGAGCGCACCCGGGCGCGACTGGCGCAAGGCTCATTGAACGCCGATGCCGTCGCGCCCGGGTGCGCTCCTACGGGGACGATGCGGGCGCGTCGGGTGAGGCCAGCACCACGACTGTCCAGCCCGGCTTGGGCTCGACCTCGCGTTTGTTGGACATCACGCGCAAACCGCCGTTGGCGTCGATGCCGAACAACAGTACCGAGTCGGATCCGTTGCCCTCCAGGTATTGCGGCCAGGCATAGGTTTCGGTCAGCTGCGTGGTCTTCACGCGCCATCCGTTGGCCAGCATCTCGCTGAAGCGCGCGTGGGTCATGGCGTCGCCGAACAGCACCTTCGACTGGATGGAGCCGGCGAAGGTCTCGCGGTCGTGGCTTTGTTCCGGCGCCAGGATGCGCAACCGGTAGACCTTTTCACGGCCGAAGACCTGCCGGTATTGCATGCAGGTCAGCGAGTTCATCTCGCGCCGCGTGGACATCGCCAGCAGGCGGCCGATCCCGGTCAGCTCCAGGTGCAACGCCGCGTGCTGCGAGGTGGGGTTGCCGTAGAAGGTGTCCAGGCCGGCCATGCGCGCGGCGCGGATACCGTCCCAGTCGTCGTCGACCATCAGCACCTGGAACTTCTGCTCCACCAGCGCCAGCGCCACCGTCCGCGCCACGTGGTCGGAACCGTAGATCATCACGCCGTTGGGATCGGGGTCGGCCACCTTCAGCCAGCGCGCGAACGGCCGGGCCGTGGCGCTCTGCAGCACCACCGTGCCGATGATGAGGATGAATACCAGCGGGACCAGGGTGTCCGCGCCGGGCATGCCCAGGTCGGCCAGGCGCAGGGCGAACAGCGAGGAGACCGAGGCGGCCACGATGCCGCGCGGCGACACGTAGGAAACCAGCGTGCGTTCGCGCCAGGTGAGCTGGCTGCCGGCGGTGGCCGCCAGTACCGAGATCGGGCGGATCAGGAATTGCGCCACCAGGAACACCGCGATGCCGCTCCACAACACTCCCGGCGGCAGCGGCCATTGCAGGCGTGCGGCCAGCACCACGAACAGCATCGATACCAGCAGCGTGGACAGGTGTTCCTTGAAGTCCATGATGTGGTCGACATGGATGTCGCGCATGTTGCCCAGCATGATGCCCATCACGGTGACCGCCAGCAGCCCCGATTCGTGCGCCAACTCGTTGGACAGGCTGAAGGCGCCCAGTACCGCGATCAGCGTGCCGTAGGTCTGCAGGTATTCGGGAATCATCTGCCGCCGCAGCAGGAATCCCAGGGCCCAGGCCACGGCCACGCCGATGGCCGCGCCCACGACGACGGTGATGGCGAACACGCCCAGCGAATGGCCTTCCTGGTGCGAGACGATGGCCTCGAATACCAGCACCGCCAGCAGCGCGCCCAGCGGGTCGATGACGATGCCCTCCCAGCGCAACGCGCGTGCAATGCGCGCGTTGGGGCGCAGCGTGCGCAGCATCGGGGTGATCACGGTCGGTCCGGTCACGCAGGTCAGCGCGCCGAACAGGAAGGCCAGCTCCCAGCGTATCCCGGCGATCCAGTGGGCCGCCGCGGCCAGCAGCAGCAGGGCGATCACGGCGCCGTAGCTGACCAGGCCGCGCACCGCCTTGCCGACCTCGCGCAGGTCCGACAGACGCAGGGTCATGCTGCCTTCGAACAGGATCAATGCCACCGCCAGCGAAATCACGGGAAACAGCAGGTCCCCCATCATGCGGTCGGGATTGAACCAGCCCGTGATCGGACCCAGCACGATGCCGGTCAGCAGCAGGAACAGGATGGCCGGCACGCGCACGCGCCAGGCCAGCCATTGTGCGAGAAACCCGACGACCAGAAGCAGGGTGAGCATTGCGCCCAGATCAATTGCCATGCGCACTCGCATTCATGGGTGTTGGGGTCGATGGTAATGGCAAAACGGCCGCAGGGGTGGTGGCGTATTCGCGTACGGAACGTCTTGCGTACAAGGTGCCGGCGGAGCTTGTTGCCGTCCGACACGGGCCGGCGGGCCGGCAGGAAACGGGGCCCGGTTGGCGGGAAAACGGCGGAAACGGAAGAGGTGCCGGGCCCCCGGTACCGGAACGGGGGAGGGGGGAGAATCCGGTACCGGGGCGGCAGGTCGGTATTTGCGTACCCGACGGTTCAATTATCCATCGGGTGGCCATTTGGGTCAACCCGTGTTGCTGGGAACGCTCCGATGGGGCTTGTGCGGTTCGTGGTTCGATACGCGAAGCGTACCCTGTGCTGAGCTTGTCGAAGTATCACCACGAACGGGGAGTGTGTCGGCATAGAAACGTCAGTAATATCATCAAGGTAACGTTCGCCCTGAGGTATCGAAGCCTGTCCTGAGGTACCGAAGGAGGCGTCCCGCATGGCTTGCCTGATGGCTTCCGCCGGGACCTCGAGGCGCGCTTTTGCGAACGCAGCGTTCACACTCGTGAACAAATGCCTCAGCGACGTTCGAAGCGGCGCAACTGCAGCGCCTCGGCCAGGTGCTCGCGGCCGACGCAGGCACAGGCGCCGTCGAGGTCGGCGATGGTGCGGGCCACGCGCAGGACGCGGTGGTAGGCGCGGGCCGACAGGTGCAGTTGTTCCAGCGCGCGTTCCAGCCAGCCGCGTTCGCGCGGGCCCAGCGCGCAGTCGCGTTCCAGGTCGCGGGTGGAAAGCTCGGCGTTGGGCAGGCCGCCGCGC
>CAZMMO010000056.1:0-6429 GCA_964567365.1 uncultured Rhodanobacteraceae bacterium
CGGCACCCGCCCACAATCCGTTCGTCACGAGCCCTTCGGCAGGCTCAGGATAAACTGCGGCCGCAGGCCGAAGTCGAAGGACCTACGCCAACACGGCGCGGTCATGCTGCCTGCGTTTCGGCTTCCCCGCTCCCCAAAGCCGTGGTCATCCATGGCCGCCCACGATGATCGTGGGCGAGTGCCATTCACCTCTGGACGCCATTCCTTCCAAGGCAAATCCCATGCTGGCACTGGCCATCTTCATCGCCACCCTCGCCGTCGTCATCTGGCGGCCCAAAGGCCTGGGCATCGGCTGGAGCGCCCTGGGCGGCGCGGCGTTGGCACTGGCCTTCGGCGTGGTCGGCTGGGCGGACGTGGTGGTGGTGTGGAACATCGTCTGGGACGCCACCTTCACCTTCGTCGCCCTGATCGTCATTTCGCTGATCCTGGACGAAGCGGGCTTTTTCACCTGGGCGGCCCTGCATGTCGCCCGCTGGGGGCGTGGACACGGGCGTGCCCTGTTTCCCATGGTGATATTGCTAGGTGCCGTCATCGCCGCCTTCTTCGCCAACGACGGCGCGGCCCTGCTGCTCACGCCCATCGTCATCGCCATCCTGGCGCGGCTGGAGTTTTCGCCTGCGGCCGCGCTGGCCTTCATCATCGCCACCGGTTTCGTTGCCGATACGGCCAGCCTGCCGCTGGTGACCTCGAACCTGGTCAACATCGTCAGCGCCAATTATTTCGGCGTGTCGTTCCGGCAGTACGCGCTGGTCATGGTGCCGGTCGACCTGGTTTCCATCGCCGCCACGCTGGTCATGCTGCGCTGGGTCTTCGGCCGCGAGGTGCCACGCCGCTATCGGTTGGATCACCTGGATGCCCCGGCTACGGCCATCATCGATCCTCTCGTGTTCCGGGCCGCATTGCCCGTACTGGCCGCCGTGCTGCTGGGGTGTTTCGTGCTGGGCGCGTGGGGCGTCCCGTTCTGCCTCGTCACCGGGGCCGGGGCCTTGGTGCTGATGGCCATCGCCGGCCGCTGGTGGCGGCGCGGACACGAGGGCGTGATTCCATTGGGCAGGGTGATGCGACAGGCGCCCTGGCAAATCGTGCTGTTTTCGGTCGGCATGTACCTGGTGGTGTACGGGCTGGGGCAGGCCGGGCTGACGCAGCTGGGCGCACGGGCGCTCGCGTGGCTGGGCGGCCACGGCCCCGTCGTGGCCACGCTGGGCACCGGTTTCCTCAGTGCCTGTCTGGCCGCGGTGATGAACAACCTGCCGTCGACCCTGGTCGGCGCGCTGGCCATCGGCCAGGCGCAGGTGCCGGAATTGACCCGCCACCTGATGGTTTATGCCAACGTCATCGGCAACGACCTGGGCCCCAAGTTCACGCCCATCGGCAGCCTGGCCACGCTGCTGTGGCTGCATGTGCTGGCCGGCAAGGGCTATCGGGTGGGTTGGGGGCAGTACATGAAAATCGGCCTGCTGCTGACGCCGTGCGTCCTGCTGGCGGCGTTGCTGGCCCTGGCGTTCTGGCTGCCATGGGTGACGGCACCCTGAGGCGCGGCCTCCCCACCGGGCTTTGATTCTTCGCGCTGCCCGGAGCGCGAGCGGGGTTGCATTGGCGGTTTGGGACCTCACTTCGGGAGAGCGGCAGCCATGTGCTGCCCGCACTTCGACGAGACTTGCCCGCAATGGCCACGATTCCCCTCTCCATCCTCGATTTGTGCCCGGTCACGGAAGGCGGCTCGGTCGCCCGGTCGATCGCCGACACGGTCGATCTTGCCCGACACGCCGACCGCTGGGGCTTTGCCCGCTACTGGATGGCCGAGCACCACGGCATGCCCGGCATCGCCAGCGCGGCCACGCCGGTACTGATCGGCCATGTGGCGGGCGCGACCTCGCGCATCCGCGTGGGTGCGGGCGGCATCATGCTGCCCAACCATTCGCCGCTGGTGATCGCCGAGCAGTTCGGCACGCTCGAGGCCATGTATCCCGGCCGCATCGACCTCGGCCTGGGGCGTGCGCCGGGTTCGGACGCGGCGACCGCGCATGCCTTGCGCCGCAGCCTGGACACCGACCCGGACGCGTTTCCACAGGACGTGATGGAACTGGCGTCCTATTTCGAGGGCAGCTCGCGCGTGCGCGCCGTGCCGGGGGCAGGGCAGCGGGTGCCGATCTGGATTCTGGGGTCGAGCCTGTTCGGTGCGCAGCTCGCCGCCGCGCTGGGTCGGCCCTACGCCTTCGCCTCGCATTTCGCGCCGGCGCAGATGCGCGACGCGGTGGCCATGTACCGGTCCCGTTTCCAGCCCTCGCGCTACCTGGACAAGCCCTACGTGATGCTGGGTTTCAACGTGGTCGCCGCCGATACCGACGCGGCGGCGCGGTACGCGGCATCCTCCTGGCAGCAGTCGTTCGTCAACCTGCGCTCGGGCCGGCCGGGGCGGCTGCCGCCGCCGGTGGAAGGCTACGTCGAGTCGCTGCCGCCGCAGGCGCGCCGGATACTGGAATCGATCCTGTCCTGTTCGGCCATCGGCTCGGCCGACACCGTGGCCGATGCCGTGCACGCGTTCATCGAGAACACCGGCGCCGACGAGCTGATCATCAACAGCAGCGTGTACGACCACGCCGCACGCCTGCGCTCGTACGAGATCGTCAGCGGCCTGATCGAAGCCTGAGGCAAGTCACGCTCACGGCGAACGGTCATTTGCCCCGGGCGGCATCGACCGTCAAGATGCAGGGCAGACTCCTTCGCAAGACTGCATGACCCCACCGCGGATCCGCGGTGGATACGGCGGTCATGTTCCGCCGCTTGCACGATACAGGCACACCACGTGACCAGGACCCGACACCTTCGCCCCGCGCCGCTGGCTTCCCTGGGCTGGCTGCACTTTCTCAACGACGGCGCCGCCAACTACCTGCCGGGCATCCTGCCCGCCATCCTGATCGGCCTGAAGCTCGACCTGTCGATGGCCGGCACCATCATGACCGCGCTGGTTTTCGGCCAGGCCCTGCAGCCGGTGACCGGCTGGCTGGCCGACCATTACGGCGGCCGGCGCTTTCTCGCCATCGGCCTGCTGGGAACCTCGCTGGGTGCGGCCCTGCTGCCGCTGATTCCGCACGTCTACCTGTTGTGGCCGGTGCTGTTGATCATGGGTTGCACCAACGCGGTGTTCCATCCGCAGGCCATGGCCGGCGCGCGCCAGGTTTCCGGCGACCGGCAGGGGCTGGGCATGTCCATCTACCTGGTCGGCGGCGAAATCGGCCGCGGCATCTGGCCCTTGCTGGCCAGCCTGGTGGTGGTCTGGCTGGGCATCGACTGGATCTGGCTGCTGACCTTGCCGGCGCTGTTGTCGTTGCCGCTGCTGTGGCCGGTTCTTCCCGTGCAGCCCAAAAGACAAAGCCACGCCACGGCCATCGACTGGCACCGGCATCTGCGCCCGACCTCCATCCTGGTCGTGTTCTGCTTCCTGCGCGCCCTGGCCACGTTCGGCCTGGTGACCTTCCTGCCGGTCTACCTGCACGAACAGGGCTCCAGCCTGGTGGTCGGCGCCAGCGCCATCACCGTGCTGCTGATGGTCGGCGTGGTCGGCAACCTGGGCGGCGGACATCTCGCCGACCGCATCGGCCGGCGGCCGGTGCTGGTGTATTCGAGCATCGCCTCGTTCTTCTTCCTGCTCGGGTTCCTGTACCTGCCGGGCGGCATCAAGTGGATCATGCTGGCCCTGCTGGGCGTGGCCCTCTACGCCAGCCTGCCGCTGGGCATCAACATCGCCCAGGACCTGTTTCCGGAAAACCCGTCCTTCGGCGCCGGCGTGTCGCTGGGCCTGTGCAACGGTCTGGCGGCGCTGGCCCTGACCGGCCTGGGCGTCGTCGCGCACTACCACGGCACCCTGACGGTACTGCACGGCCTGACCCTGGCCCTGCTGCTGGCGGCGGTTATCGCCTGGGTCATGCCGGTGGGAAGGCAGGCAGGAACCCCATCCGACGCTGCGTGAAGCCTGCGGCGTCCCCGCTCACTGATATCCACACACTCTCCATTCGTGGATGCCTACACCCCCCGTTCGTGGTGACGCTTCGACAGGCCCAGCACAGGGTACGCTTCGCGTATCGAACCACAAACAGCCCGATGCAAAATCAAGCCGCCCCCGCACGAACACCCTGATGACATGACTTCCCGGCCACCCGGTCGCACATCGTCAGCGCTTCACCTACGATAACCCGTTGCGCCCAACACCAAGCGCCGGGACCACTTCATGAAAAAACAAATCCTCTGCATGCGATTTGCAAAACTGGCCCTGGTCGCCCTGGCACTCGTGCTCGCCGGAGCACCGGCATGGGCCGGCGGTGTCCCGGCGGCACTCAAGCAATCCGGCCTCGACCTGATGCCGTGGCCGGCGCACATTTCGCTGCAGAAGGGTCGCCTGACGCTGACGCCACAGTTCGACATCAGCGTGACCGGCGACCCGGGAGATCGTGTCTATCACGCGGCCACGCGCGTACTGAAGCATCTGCAGCACCGCACCGGCATCTTCCTCGACCAGCATCGCGTAACGACCCGGTCCAACGACCCCAAGGCCGACCTGGTCATCCGCGTCCAGCGGCCGGGCGTGCTCAAGATCGGCGAGGACGAATCCTACCGCTTGACCATCACCCCGCAACAGGCGGTATTGACGGCCACCGACGGCCTGGGCGCATTGCATGGTCTGCAAACCCTGCTGCAACTGGTACAGACGGGCGACAAGGGCTATTACCTGCCGGCCGTCGACATCCACGACCAGCCGCGCTTCCCATGGCGCGGCCTGATGATCGACGTGGCCCGCCACTTCCAGCCGATGGGCGTGATCAAGCGCAACATCCGCGGCATGACCGCGGTCAAGATGAACGTGCTGCACCTGCACCTGAGCGACAACCAGGGTTTCCGCATCCAGAGCAGTACATTCCCGAAGCTGGCCACGCTGGGCTCGCGCGACCACGAGTACTTCACCCAGGCGCAGATGAAGGAGATCATCCGCTACGCCGGCGACCGCGGCATCATCGTGGTGCCCGAGTTCGACCTGCCGGCGCACGCGCAGGCCTGGTTCGTGAGCCATCCGGACCTGGCCAGCGCACCCGGACCGTTCCCGCTCGAGGAGCGATTCGGCGGGCGCAATCCATCCTTCGACCCAACCAACCCGAAGACCTACCAATTCCTCGCCAAGTTCTTCAAGGAAATGTCCGGCCTGTTCCCGGGCGCGTACATGCACATCGGCGGCGACGAAAATTACGCCCACGGCTGGACCAACAATCCCGCCATCCAGGCCTACATGCAGCCGTCGATCAAGACCAATGCCGAGCTGCAGACCGAGTTCATCAACAAGCTGGCCAAGATCGTGCACGCCGACGGCAAGCAGGTCATCGGCTGGGACGAGGTATTGCAGCCGGGCATTCCCGCCGACACCATCATCCAGGTCTGGCGCGGCAAGAAGTCCTTGTACAAGGCCGCGCGCGAAGGCCACCAGACCATTCTCTCCGCCGGTTACTATCTGGACCTGCTGCACAGCGCCGCCGATTATTACCAGAACGACCCGATTCCCGCCGGCACCAAGATTTCGGCAGCGGCACGCAAGAACATCCTCGGCGGCGAGGCGGAAATGTGGAGCGAACTGGTGCGGCCGGCCACGATCGACACGCGCATCTGGCCCAGTGCCGCCGCCGTCGCCGAACGCCTGTGGTCGCCCGGCGACGTGAACGACGTCAAGTGGATGTACCAGCGCCTGCACGTCGTCAGCCTGCACCTGGAAGAACGCGGCCTGTTGCACATCCACGGCCAGGCCATGTTGCTGCGCCAGCTGAGCGGGCAGTACGACACCCGGCCGCTGAAAATGCTGGTCGACGTGATCTCGCCGCTGAAGGACTACCGCCGCGTCGGCAGCCGGCGGTACACGGTATTCTCGCCACTGGCCTCGCTGGCCGACGCCGCCACCGGCAACCCGTGGACGGCCATCCGGTTCAAGCAATGGGTCAAGCAATTCGCGGCCAACCGCGATGCCGCCAGCGAAGACAGGATCCGCGCGCAGCTCAAGCAATGGATCGCCAACGATCCCGCACTGGAAACCATCATCGCCAAATCGCCCCGCCTGCATGATGCCGAGCCCCTGGCGAAGTCGCTCGCGTCCCTGTCGAAAATCGGCCTGCGCGCCCTCGACTACCTCGACAAGAAACAACCCGCGCCACGCGCCTGGGCCAAAAGCACCACAACCGACTTCCTCGCCGCCCGCAAATCGGCCATCGCCACCAAACTGCGCATCGTCGACCCCATCGAGCAACTCGTCGTCATGGCGGTCAAGGGCTAATAAAAAGGGGACGGAGGTAATTAAATCAGGCTAGCCAGTTGGTCCACGCCTGCAACCGGCATCAAGCCGACTGGCATGCTCCAAGGCAAATAGACGCAGGTTTAATTACCTCCGTCCCCTTT
>CAZMMO010000056.1:6529-9921 GCA_964567365.1 uncultured Rhodanobacteraceae bacterium
CGACTGGCATGCTCCAAGGCAAATAGACGCAGGTTTAATTACCTCCGTCCCCTTTGTTGCATGCTTCGAGCGACAAAATTGCCACCGCCACCTCACTGAGATCATTGTTGAGCTGATGGTCGCGCCGCGGCAGATAGTGGACATGTGCCTGCGGAACCGCGCGTGCAAAAAGCGCGGCATGCGACGAGGGCACGATCTCGTCATCAAGCCCGTGATAGAAATGAATCGGTACGTCTTGCGGAAAGCACGTGCCCAGGTCGGCGGGGAATTTCGTGTCGGCCTGCCAACCTCCGTTCCCCAGGAATGGCGTCGCAATGAAAAAGATGCCGCCAGGTTTCCGGATCGCTACGTGTTCCATCAGCAAGCGGACGAGGATCACGCCACCCACCGAATGGCCGACAAGAATCGCGCCTTCTCGCAGCCTGGCCAACTCCTCCTCGAGTACAGGCCTCCACAGCGCATAGTCGGGATCATCTTCGTTCGGCATGCGCGGATAGCGAATGGCAAAACCGTCCCCGAGCTTTCTGTGCAGACTCCTGACCAGTTTGTCGTCCCATTCGTCATGCACGTTCTCGCCACCCCCTTGGACGAAAAGCAATTGGCGTTTGTTCCGCATCCGTGTCCTCCATGATTGTCACACCCAACGATATCGGGGACGGAGGTAATTAAGCCAGACTGGCCAGTTGTTTCTTGCCCGCAACCCATGCCAGGCCGACCGGCCGGTATACCCCAGAGCAATAAGTACGGCTTAATTACCTCCGTCCCCTTTTTGGCTCCTTCAGTGCAAGGCCCAGACACTGTTCGGTTCGCCTGCGCGTCCGCGGCGTAGCGTGGCGACGGCCATGCGCCAGTAGAGCAGGGCCAGCAGCAGGGCTACGGCGTCGACGAAGAAACGATGCCAGTGTCCGTGCCACGCCGCCGCGAACAGGTTTTCGCCTGAGCCGATCCAGCCCGCCACGGGGACCGCGGCGGTCAACAGCGCGCACAGCCACAGAAGCTCGTGCCCGGCGCGGGCAGGCTGACGCAGACAGGCCCACAACACGCTGGCAAAAAATACCGTCAGATACACCGGCGCGGCAGCCGCTCCCGGTGCCAGCGCACCAGCGATGAACACGGCCGATACGCCGGCCACGCAGCCCAGGCATACGCCCAGGGTCAGAGCGGCCATGATCCGCGTGCGCAGGGGCTGCTCGGCCTGGCGCCGCTTGCGCCGCGATTCGATCCACAGCAGGTTGCCGCTGTAGAACAGGAAGGCACCGGCCAGCCCCAGCACGAAATACAGCCATTTCACCGCGATGTGGCCGAAGTCGCCGAAATGCAGGGCATACAAGCCGCGCATGAAGGCCATGCCCGGCGTCATCGTTTTCGGCGCCACGGTGCTGATCACCTTGCCGGTGGCCGCATCCAGCGTCACCGAACCGAGCCGGTTGAGCCGGCGTTGTTCCACCACGCCATACAGCGTGGCGCGGGCGTTGGCGTCGCCGATGTTGACCAGGGAAATGCCTTCGATTTCCAGCGCGGGCAAGGCGGCCTGGCCACGCTCGAGCAACGTTTCAAGGGGCAGGGTGGGTTTGGCCACGTGGGCCGCCGCCACCTGCGGGGCGCCGTAGAAATCCGTTTCCAGCAGTTGCATCAGCTTGCCGTTGTAGACCAGATACTGGAACGGCAGCAGCAACATCAGGCCCAGTGCCAGCACCGCACCACTCCAGGCGAAAATGACATGGAAAGGCAGCGACAGCATGCCGATCGCATTGTGGCTGTCCTGCCACAGGCGCTTGAGATTCCTGCCCAGCCGCAGCGCGAACAGGTTCTTGACCAGGGTCGGCGCATAGATCACCACGCCGCTGACCAGGGCCAGTCCGTACAGCACGCTGACAATGCCGAACAGATAGGTGCCGAAGGGTTGTGGCAGGCCGGCCGTGAAGTGCAGGTCGTAGACGTACTCGATGAAACTGTGACCGAAATTGTCTTCGTGGAGCGTATCGCCCCGGTCGAACATGAAACGGCGCGACTCGCCGGTGCCGGCTTCGAACCAGTAGGCCGACGGCTGCGGCCCGTGATCGCCAGGCAGGACCATGTAGACACTTTTGGCGGCCTGCGGGTGCTCCTGCAGCAAGTCGTCGAGCAGGGCCTGCGTACGTGCCACCGGATGGGCCGGTGCGACGGCGGCCGCGCCACTGCGGTTCCAGTCGCCGATTTCGTGGCTGAATACCGTGATCGCACCGGCATAGAAGGCAATGAACAAAGCCATGCCCGCCAGCAGGCCCATCCAGGTGTGCAGCGACAGAAAGCGGCGCAAGGTGGCGGTCTTCATGCTTGCACTCCGATCCAGCCCAGTGCCTTGAGCCCGTAGAGCAGCGCAAAGCCGAGCAGTGTCGCGCCGCCCAGCCACAGCCAGGTACGCAGGGCGCTTGCGGACACGAACGCCAGCGTCATCAGCGTGATCCACAGCGGGAACGCCAGCATGATCCAGGGCAAGGTGGTGACTTCCGGGTTGCCCGGCCAAGCCAGGGCAGCCAGGCCGATCAGGGCGACGGTGAGGGGAAGGCCCAGCAGGGCGGCCGCCAGATACCTAGTCCACATCGCGATTCTCCCGTTGCAGTCGCCGCCAGGCATCCAGATACGGCAGCAACACCAGGACCAGCATGATCGCCGTCAAGGCCGCGAACACCCCGGCCCACAATCCCAACGCGGTGACGGCGGCCGCTGTCGCCACTACCGTGGCTAGCCATGCGGCAATGCGCAGCGCACGCGGACGCGCGTTTGCCGCGGGCCACAGTTGCTGGTGGGCACTGGCCAGGTAAAAGCCCAGGGCCGCCAGCGAGGAAAGCAGGAGATAGAGGATCGTCATGTCGGAAGGGGCAGGTCGGTTCTTACAATCGCCAGTCCAGGCTCAGCATGTAGTTGCGCGGTGCGCCGTAGTAACCGCTGTAGCGCAGGGTATTGATGTACTTTTCCTTGCCGAGATTGCGCACGTTGAAGCGCAACGTGGCATCGGGCAGGAAATTCCAGGCGACGAAGCCGTTGAGCACCGCATAGCTGCCCTGGCGCACCGTGAAACCACTGCTTTCCACGTTCGAGATGGCGCTCTGCCAGCGCCCGCCGATGCCGAAGGAAAGCGGGTGGTAGTTCGGCAGGCGCGCGCTGAACAGCAGGTTGGCGGTGTGACGCGGCACCCAGGGGTAGGTGTCGTCGCCATCGGCTCCGGTCAGCTTCAGCGAGGTATAGCCGAACACCAGGCTGACGTTGTCGCTGAGCTTGCCGGTGGCTTCGAATTCGACGCCCTTGGACTCCACGTCCACCGGCGCGTAGATGGTCTGCCCGTATTCGTTGTACCGGCCGGTGGGCGTGGCCAGCCCCTGCTGGTCGGCCTTGTACACGGCCAGCGTGGT
>CAZMMO010000057.1:0-9830 GCA_964567365.1 uncultured Rhodanobacteraceae bacterium
GCGGGCGCAGCAGCGCCTCGTGTTCCAGGCCGTGCAGGAAAATGCGCGTGCCGCGCCGCTCCGCGGGCGGATGCGGCGTGCGCGTGGCCTTGTCGCGCACCAGCTCGATGGCGGCGATCATGCCGGTCTGGCGCACGTCGGCGACGTTGGGATGACTGCGCAAGGGAGCCAGGCGCCGCGCCAGGTGCGCCGCCAGTTGGCGGTTGCGCTCCAGCACCGGTTCGTCGTGGAAGATCGCCAGCGACTCCAGCGCTACGCGGCAGGCCAGCGGATTGCCGGTATAACTGTGCGAATGCAGGAAGGCCTTGCCGCTGGCCCAGGTGTCGTAGAACGCCGCGTAGACATCCTCGGTAGTGAGCACGGCCGACAACGCCATGGTGCCGGCGGTCAATCCCTTGGACAGGCACAGGAAATCGGGTGATACCCCAGCCCTTCGGCCCGGCTCAGGACAGGCCTGTTCGCAGGCGAACATCGTGCCGGTGCGGCCGAAGCCGACGGCGATTTCGTCGGCGATGAAATGCACGTCGAACGCGTCGCACAGCTTGCGCAGGCCGGTAAGGTAGGCGGGATGGTACATGCGCATGCCGGTGGCGCATTGCACCAGCGGCTCGACGATGACCGCGCAGGTGTCGGTGGCGTGCCGTTCCAGCGTGGCGCGCAGCTCGTCCAGGCGGCGCAGGGCCACGGCCTCGGCGCCTTCCCCGGGCTCGGCCAGGTAGGCGTCCGGCGAGGGCACCAGCAGCGGTTCGAGCAGCAGGGGCGCGTAGGTGTGCCGGTACAGCGCCACGTCGCTGACCGACAGCGCGCCCAGCGTTTCGCCGTGGTAGCCGCCCGTGAGTGCAATGAACCGCGTGCGCCGGCCCTGGCCCTTGTTCAGCCAGTAGTGGAAGCTCATCTTCAGCGCCACCTCCACCGCCGAGGAGCCGTTGTCGGCGTAGTTCACGCGCGTCAGGCCGGGCGGGGCGACGGCCACCAGCCGTTCGGCCAGCTCGATCGCCGGCGGATGGGTCATGCCGGCGAAGATCACGTGCTCGAGCGTGCGGGCCTGGTCGGCCAGGGCGGCGACGATGCGCGGATGGGCGTGGCCGAACAGGTTGACCCACCACGAACTGATGCAGTCGAGGTAGCGCCGGCCGTCGGCATCGAACAGCCACGCCCCTTCGCCGCGCACCACCGGTACCATGGGGACGGTCTCGTGGTCGTGCATCTGCGTGCACGGGTGCCAGACATGGCGCAGGTCGCGCGCGGCCAGCGTGCGGTTGTCGGAAACGGAAGCATCCATGGAGCCGCATGATCGTCGTAAACCACAAAAGTACGCAAGAGGTTGACAATTGACGATACGTCCTTCCCGCCGTATCTGGCCGTGGGCGCTTCTGGTGGCCCTGATCGCGCTGTTCGTGGTGGTGTGGTGGTTTCCCGCCCGCTGGGCCTGGACGCTGGTGCGCGGCGACTATCCGTTCGTGCATGTCGGCGCCGTGCACGGCAGCGTGTGGCACGGCCGGGCCGAGGCGGTGGCGGTATCGGGTCAGCGGCTGGGAACCGTGCGCTGGACGCTGGACCGCTCCGCCCTGTGGAACCGTTGGCAGGGCCGTTTCGACCTGCGGGGCGCCGGCGTGATGGCCAACGGTCATATCGCCCGCGCCGCCGACGGCAGTATGGTCGGCACCCGTTGGCGCTTTCGCGTGCCCATGACGCGTCTGAAGGCATGGTGGCCGCAGGGAATGCAACTGGGCGGGGAGCTGGACGGGCGCGTCACGCGGGTGCGCCTGGTCGAGGGCTGGCCGGCCGAGCTCGATGCCGTGGTCACGTGGAACGCGGCGCGCGTCACCGACGGCGGTCGGAGTTGCCGCCTGGGCACGCTGCGGTCGCACTGGAGCGCGGCCTCCGGAGCGCGCGTGCTGGCACGGCTGCGCGATGCGGGAAGCGGCCCGTTGCGGCTGGACGGGCGATTCCAGGCCACGCCGCTGGGCTGGCGCATCCAGGCCACGCTGGCGCCGCGTGGCGACAACCCCGGCCTGCGCCACCTGCTGGCCCGGCTGGGACAACCCGATCGTGCCGGCCGGATCCACGTCCGGAGGCACGCAGGACTGACCATGGGACGACTACTGTGACCCTTACCGATACCTGGCTCGACGATGCACTGGGCGTGGCGCGCGAAGCCGCCGCCGCGGCCGCGGAAGTGATTGCCCATTACCGCGGGCGCGACGACGTGGACGTGCAATACAAAGCCGACGCCAGCCCGGTCACCGTGGCCGACCGCGAAGCCGAGTCGGCCATTCGCGGAATCCTCCATCGGCACTACCCGGACCACGCCATCTATGGCGAGGAACAGGGCCGCGAGGGCGAGGGCGATTTCCTGTGGCTGGTCGATCCGCTGGACGGCACCAAGAGCTTCGTGCGCGGCACGCCGTTCTATTCCACCCAGATCGCCCTGATGCATCGCGGCGAGCTGGTGCTGGGCGTCTCCGCCGCGCCGCACTACGGCGAAACCATGTGGGCGCGGCGCGGGGGCGGGGCGTTCCTGGACGGCAAGCCGGTCCACGTGGCCACCACCAGCGACGAACGCAAGGCCGTGCTCTCGATCGGCAACGTGCGCACGGCGGCGGGCAACGCGGTGAGCTGGCACGCCCTGGGCGAACTGATCGGCGTGGTCGACCGCGTGCGTGGCTATGGCGACTTCTGCCACTATCACCTGCTGGCGCGTGGCGCGGTGGACATCGTCGTCGAGTCCGACGTCAACATCCTCGACATCGCCGCCCTTGCCGTGATCGTGCGCGAGGCCGGCGGTGTGTTCACCGATCTGCACGGCCGGCCGCTGGGCCTGGCCACGCGCAGCGTGCTGGCGACGGTGCCGCCGTTGCACGATCCGGTGCAGTGGCGCTTCATGCAGGAAACCGAGTGCTGCTGATCCGGGGCGGCAGCCGCGGTTTCCGGCCGGACGACAGGCTCGCTACAATGCCTGCATGCCCACGTTGCCCAAAATCCTGGCCCGGCGCCACGCCGGGTACAGCCGCTTCCTGCAGACCGAGCAACTGGACCTCGAGTTCAGCAATGGCGAGCGGCGCACCTACGAGCGCCTGCTCAACGGTGGCCTGGGCGCGGTGATCATCGTGCCCATGCGGGACGACGACACCGTGCTGTTGATCCGTGAATACGGTGCCGGATTGCAGCATTATGAGCTGGGCCTGCCCAAGGGTCGTCTGGACCGCGGCGAGAGTGCGCTCGACGGCGCCAACCGCGAGTTGAAGGAAGAGGCCGGTTATGGCGCGCGGCGTCTGGATGGACTGGGCCGCCTGTCCCTGGCTCCGGCCTACATGAGCCATATGACGGACGTGGTGTTGGCACGTGACCTGTATCCCGAACGCCTGCCTGGCGATGAACCCGAGGAGATGGAAGTGGTTGATTGGAAACTGTCCCGATTGCATGCACTGATTGCCCGCGACGACGTCACCGAAGGGCGCACCGTGGCCGCGTTGTTCATGGCGCGCGAGTACCTGGCCGGCCGGTACCGGCCGGCATGAGTGCGCCGGTCGACGACCTGCCGCCGCTGGAGGCGGTGAACGCGTTGGCGCGGCGTGCCGGCGAGGCCATCCTGGAGGTGTATGCGCGGGACGATTTCGAGGTCCGGTGCAAGTCCGACGACTCGCCGTTGACCGCCGCCGATCTGGCATCGCACCGCGTCATCGTAGAGGGCTTGAAGGCGCTGACGCCGCAGATCCCGGTGCTGTCGGAAGAGTCGGCCGACATTGCCTGGGAAACGCGCCGCCAGTGGTCGCGCTACTGGCTGGTCGACCCGCTCGACGGCACCCGCGAGTTTCTCAAGCGCAACGGCGAATTCACCGTCAACATCGCCCTCATCGACCATCATCGCAGTGTCATGGGCTCGGTGCTGGCGCCCGTCACCGGGGACCTGTACTACGCCGACGTCAACATCGGCGCCTGGTATCTGCGCGCGGGCCAGCACCGGCCGCGGGCATTGCGTACGCGCCTTCCGGCCTCGCCGCTGGCCGTGGTGGGCAGTCGTTCCCATGCCAGCGAGCGGCAGCGGGCGCTGTTGTCGGATTTCGGCGACTACACCACGATGGCCATGGGCTCGTCGCTGAAGTTCTGCCTGGTCGCGTGCGGCGTCGCCGATTTCTACCTGCGCGCCGGGCCCACCTCCGAATGGGACACGGCGGCGGCCCAGTGCGTGCTCGAGCAGGCCGGCGGCGCGGTCCTGCAACTGGATGGCGTGCCGTTGGCCTACAACACCAAGCCGTCGTTGCTCAATCCCGAGTTCATGGCGGTGGGCGATGTCAGCGTCGACTGGCCCGCGCTGCTGCACCGGTAGAAACCCGCAGGGCGGCCACGGCCCGCCAGCGGTGAAGCCTGTTCGGCGGGGAGTGGCCGCTTTGCTTGTGTATCAATGGTAGCGCTAACGTCCATGATGAGGGCCGATCCAACCTGAACACGAACCGTGCCACGAGCGGCCGGAAAAAGTGTGCTTCACGTCACGCTCACCTGCTTTTGCCTTTAATTCACAGATGTGAAGAGGCAAAAAAGGAGAAAGTATGGCGCCGGAGCATGGCAAAGGGGGCTTCATCTTGTTGATCGAGGACCAGCGCGACACGGCTGCGCTGGTCGGTGAACACCTGGTTCGACGGGGCTACACCGTCGATTACGCGACCGATGGCGCCGACGGCCTGCGTCTGGCCGGATCGGGCAACTACGATGTCATCGTGCTGGACCTGATGCTGCCGGACATGGATGGCGTCGATGTGTGTCGCGCCCTACGCCGGCGCTCGGGCCGGGCCACGCCGGTGTTGATGTTGACCGCGCGCGACGACATGGAGGACAAGGTGGCCGGCCTGGAGGCCGGCGCCGACGATTATCTCACCAAGCCGTTCGACATCCGCGAGCTGGACGCGCGCCTGCGTGCCCTGATCCGGCGCGACCGCCGCAGCGTGTCCGGGCATGTCTATCAGGTGGGCGACATGGTGCTCGATACCGGCACCATGCAACTGACGCGCGCGGGCCGCCCACTGGCGGTGTCGCCCATCGGCATGCGTCTGCTGGCCATCCTGATGCGCGAGTCGCCGCGCGTGGTGTCGCGCAACGACATCGAGCGGGAGATCTGGGGCGACCATCTGCCCGATTCGGATACCTTGCGCTCGCATCTGTACAACCTGCGCAAGGCCATCGACAAGCCGTTCGACCGCCCGCTCCTGCACACCATCCATTCGTCCGGCTACCGCCTGGCCGAAATGAAAGGCAAAGACGATTAGGAACGCCCCTGTAGGAGCGCACCCGGGCGCGACGGCATCAGCGTTCCATGAGCCTTACGCCAGTCGCGCCCGGGTGCGCTCCTACAGCGGGGTGGGATGCGATGGATCCCGTGGAATCCGAGCGGAGGTTTTTCAGTTCGAGCCGGGCGGTCGCTCGCGTACCGGGTGCTTGGCCAGCTTGCGCTGCAGCGTGCGCCGGTGCATGCCCAGGCGGCGCGCGGTCTCGGAGATGTTGCCGTCGCATTCGGTGAGCACGCGCTGGATGTGCTCCCATTCCAGGCGTCGCAGCGGCAGCGGCGCGTCCGGCGCCTCGGCGGCAGCATCGTCGCCGTCGTTCTCGCCGCCGTCCCCGTCGAGCAGGGCTCGGGCCACGGCGTCGGCGTCCACCGGCTTGGCCAGGTAATCGTGGGCGCCGCGCTTGATGGCCTCCACCGCCGTGGCGATGGAGGCGTAGCCGGTCAGCAGCAGGATGCGCATGTCCGGGACGATGGCCTTCAGCTCGGGGATCAGGCGCAGGCCGTTGTTCTCGCCCAGCTTGAGATCGAGCACGCAGAACGTGGGCCGTTGCTTGCGTGCGGCGACGATGGCGCCGTCGGCGTCGGTGGCCGTCTCCACGGCGAAGCCGCGCGAGGCGAGTGCCCGCGAGAGCACGCGCGAGAAGGTCTCGTCGTCATCGACAATCAGCAGTTTGTGCGTGGTCGGTTCCATGGCGTGGCTGCTTGCGTGGTCGGTGGTAGTGGGAAAACGCCCGTCTGCCGCGGCGGTTTTCGAATGCCCTAGTGTAGCCGGTCACCGCGGGCTCATCACGGACAGCGGCAGGCGCAGGCGGATTTCGCCGCCTTGCGGTGTGTTGCCGGCGACCAGTTCTCCGTCCAGGCGCTCGGCGGTGGCCTCGGCCAGGGCCAGACCCAGGCCCAGGCCGGTGTGCTTGCGCGTATAGCCCAGGTCGGTCAGGTCCTCGGTATCGACGAATCCGGGACCGTGGTCGCCCACGGTCAGCTCCAGCCAGGGACCGTCCAGGCGCGCGTGCAGGCTGATTTCCTGCGAGCCGTTCTGGGCCGAGGCGTCGGCGGCGTTGTTGAGCAGGTTGAGCAGCGCGTGGCGCAGTCCCGCCTGCATGGCCAGCACGAGATCGCCGGTGCCTTCGGCAAGCGTGAAAGTCACTTCTTCCTCCGGCCGCAGCAGGCGGAAACGGTCCATGCAGCCGTGCAGGAAGGCGCGCAGCGTGGTGTGCTCGGGCTCCTGCGACAATTGTGCCTTGCCAAAGGCCACCATCTCGCGCAGGCTCGCGCGGCAGCGCTCGACCTGGGATTCCAGCAGGGCCAGGTCCTCGGCCAGTGCCGCGTCGCCGGCATGTTCGCGGCGCAGCTCCGGCAGCAGCGTGCGCATGGTCGAAAGCGGCGTGTTCATCTCGTGCGCGGCGCCGGCGGCCTGGGTCGCGATGGCCAGGATGCCCTCGCCGCGCAGGGCCCGCTCGCGGGTGCGCTGCACCTCGGCCTGCTGCATCCGCAATGCCGAAGCCAGGCGGCTGATGAACGCGCCCAGGATCAGCGCCATGATGACGAAATTGACCGCCATGCCGGCGATGTGCAGGCGGAAACCCTCCGCCGGGTGCGCGCCGGGCATGGGCAAGGGCACATGCACCCACAGCAGGGCGAGATAGGCCAGACCGGAGAGGATGGCCACGGCAATCACGCCGCGCACGGACAGGGCCGCCGCCGACAGCGCGATGGGTACCAGCAGCAGGCTGATGAAGGGATTGCTGGCACCGCCGGAGAAATACAGCAGGCAACTGAGCACCAGCGTATCGACGGCCATGTGGACCAGGGCCTCGGTCTCGCTCACCCGCCATGGGCGCTGCAATCGCCAGGCGGCGGCCACGGCGAACACCCCCAGCGCACCGATGCCCACGAACAGGTACAGCTCGGGAATGGCCAGGCCCAGCACCTGCGCCACCACCAGCACGGCGATGCTTTGTCCGGCGATGGCGAACAGGCGCAGCCAGGCCAGCGAGCGGACCAGGGCGCGCGGGCCGATGCGTGGTGGCAGATGCAGTGCAGGCATGGGCAGAGGCTGCATCACGGTGACGTCAAGAGCAAGCGGCAGCTTGAAGTTTGTCCATCCAATAACGAAACGGTCATTTCGAGCGATTTATTCCTCGGTGCCGATGGTGGGCAGCGCGGCGTTCGTGGCCTGATGGTGCGCGTAATGTTGCGCGTCCAGGCGCTTCATCAGCGGCAGCACGGCCAGGGCGATGATGGTGCAGGCCACGCCGGCCACGCCCAGCCAGAAGAACAGCGTGGTGTAGATCGGCATGGTCTGCACCGGATCGGTGATGTCCTTGGGTACGGCGGCAAAGGTGGAGACCACGCCGCCCAGGTATTGCGACACGCCCGAGGCCACGTAGTAGGCACCCATCATGAAGCCGCCCATGCGCGCCGGCACGTAGCGCGCGATCATCGCCAGGCCCAGGCCCGACACCAGCAGCTCGCCCAGCGCGCCGAAGCCGTAGCCTCCCACCATGATCCACTGCGAGGTCTTGCCCGGCATGGTGGTGAAATGGTCGGCGGCGCTGTAGATGAAAAAGCCGATCGCCACGGCCACGAAGCCCAGCGCGAACTTGGTCGCCACCGAGAGGTCGCCCCTGCCCTTGCTGGCGCGCGTGTAGATGAAGGCCAGGATCGGACTGAGGATGAAGATCCAGATCGGGTTGAGCGCCTGGAACTGGGCCGGCGACCAGGTGAACGGCTGCCAGCCGAACAGGTGGAAGCTGCCGTCCACATTGCGCAGCGCGAACAGGCTCAGCGAGGTCGACATCTGCTGGTAGAAGACAAAGAAGAACACCGTCTGGATGGTCAGCACCAGGGCGGCGGCCAGGCCCGCGCGCTCGTTGCGCTCGCTGTGGGAAATCAGGTAGACGAAGATGCCCAGCACCGTCGCGCCGGCCGCGTATACGAAGATGCGCGCCACTTCCTCGTACTGCAGGATCCAGGCCGAGAGGAACACCGCTCCCAGGCAGCACAGCAGCACCACGGCCAGCCTGCGCAGGTCCACGCGATGGTGGTCCGGCTCCGAGCCGATGTGCCTGAGCGTGTGGCGCATCACCAGGTAGTTGGTCAGGCCCACCAGCAGGCCCACGCAGCACACGGCGAAGGCGGCGTGCCAGCCCAGTTCGTCGCCGTAGGTCGCGTTTACGTAGTTCTTGATCCACGGGGTCAGCAGCTGCGAAATCATCGAGCCGACGTTGACCGCCATGTAGTAGATGGTGAAGGCGCTGTCGATCTTCGAATCGTCGCCTTCGTAGATCTTGCGCACCAGGTTGCCGGCGTTGGCCTTGAACAGTCCGTTGCCGACCACGACCACGCCCAGGGAACAGAACAGGAACCATACGCTTTGCCCGGGGACCGACATCAGCGCGTAGCCCAGCGCCAGGATCATGGCGCCGCAGAGCATGGTGCGGCGGGTGCCGAGGATCTTGTCGCCGATCCAGCCGCCGAAAGCGGGAGAGACGTAGATGAGCGCGGCGGCGGCGCCCCAGGTCAGGGTGGCGCGCTGGTCCTCGAAGCCCAGCCGCTGCACCATGTAATACACGATGAGCGCCTGCATGCCGTAGAAGCCGAAGCGCTCCCACATCTCGATGAGGAAGACGGTGGAGAACGAACGTGTCTTCGACACGGGTGCGGTGGTGTTGGTCATGGGTCGCGGTTCCGTGGATGAGGATGAACGAATGAAACGACACCGCGGCGGTGGGCCGCGGCGCCTTCCCCAGGTACACGCCGGACGCCGATCCCGGTCCGGAAGCGTGGCGTGAACCGGCCAAGGGTACCCTAAATGCCGGTTGGTTATGTCGCCTCGCGCAGGCGGCAGGGACATCGGGGCGTGCCGTTGCGCACGAGGAATCGCGTCGTGGCCTTGCCGCGGTGTGGCATCATGGCGCAGCAATTCGAGTGATGGAATCGTTGATGGCCACGACCGAGCGCCGCGGTTTGAAGCAGATCTGGTTGGCCTACCGGTGGTCGATGCTGGGCCTGAGGGCGGCTTTCCGCCACGAGGCCTCGTTCCGGCTGGAGGTCTACCTGACCGTGGTGGTGCTGCCGCTGGGCCTGTGGCTGGGCGACGGCGGCGTGGAGAAGCTGTTGCTGGGCGGGTCGCCGCTGCTGGTGCTGGCCGCCGAGTTGCTCAATTCGGCCATCGAGGCGGTGGTGGACAAGGTCAGCCCCGACTTCCACGAACTGGCCGGGCGCGCCAAGGACATGGGCTCGGCCGCCACGTTCATGATGATGACCCTGGTGGTGCTGACCTGGGTGCTGATCCTGGGCGGCCGTTTCTGGTAACCCGGCCCTCCCCGTCTTCTGTAGGAGCGCACCCGGGCGCGACAGCATCAGCGCTTGACGAGTCTTGCGCCACATGGCCGATTCCATTGCCAATTTCGCGACAGCCGGGGCGCGACAGCATCGGCGTTTGATGAGTCTTGCGCCGGTCGCGCCCGGGTGCGCTCCTACAACAACACAGCAGGGGGTGGGTCACGATCACGAGCCGCGGATGTCGCCGTCCAGGTAATACCAC
>CAZMMO010000058.1:0-9829 GCA_964567365.1 uncultured Rhodanobacteraceae bacterium
TGGTGCTGATGGCCGAGGCCTTCATGGGCTACGTGCTGCCGTGGGGCAACATGTCCTACTGGGGCGCCAAGGTGATCATCTCGCTGTTCGGCGCCATTCCCTGGATCGGCGACACCCTGGTCACCTGGATCATGGGCAACTTCATCCCCGGCGACGCCACGCTCAACCGCTTCTTCGCGCTGCACGTCATCGCCCTGCCGCTGGTGCTGCTGCTGCTGGTGGTGCTGCACCTGGCCGCGCTGCACGAGGTGGGCTCGAACAACCCCGACGGCATCGAGATCAAGCAGAGCAAGGACGCCAGCGGCAAGCCGAAGGACGGCATTCCGTTCCATCCGTACTACACGGTCAAGGACCTGATGGGCGTCGGCGTGTTCCTGCTGCTGTGCGCGTTCGTGATCTTCATGGTGCCCAAGGTGGGCGGCTGGTTCATCGAGCACGAGAACTTCGCGCCGGCCAACTCGCTGGTGACCCCGCCCTCGATCAAGCCGGTGTGGTACTTCACGCCGTTCTACGCGATCCTGCGCACCATCCCCAACAAGCTGCTGGGCGTGGTCGCGCTGTTCGTCTCGATCGTGGTGCTGTTCTTCACGCCCTGGCTCGACCGCGGCAAGGTCAAGTCGGTGCGTTACCGTGGCCTCGGTTACAAGGTGGCGCTGGTCGAGTTCGGCATCTCCTTCGTCTGCCTGGGCCTGATCGGCGCCGAGGTTGCCGAAGGGCTCATTCTCAAGGTGCTGGGTCCCCATACCGATGTGACGTTCTGGCTGCATCTGCTGGGATACCTGTTCATGGCGGGGTACTTCGGCTTCTTCGTGTTCCTGTGGGTATATACATTTTTCGGCCTCGAGAAGACCAAGGCGGTTCCGGAACGGGTGACCACGCATGACTAAGCGCATTGTTGTCTCCATCGTACTGACACTCGGCCTGCTGTTCGGCGCGGTTGCCGCGCAGGCCCAGGAAGCCGGTAGCCCGGAGTTGATGGAGTCCGGGGCCAACATTCGTGACCAGGCGTCGCTGCAGCATGGCGCCAAGCTGTTCATGAACTACTGCTCGGGTTGCCACTCGCTGCATTTCATCCGTTACTCGCGCATTGCCAAGGACCTGGGGCTGACCCAGCAGCAGGTCATGGAAAACCTCGACTTCACCGGCGGCAAGTTCCATGAGCCGGTGGTGTCGGCCATGCCGGCCGATGGCGCCACGCAGTGGTTCGGCAAGGTACCTCCCGACCTGTCGCTGATCGTCGACCAGAAGGGTGCCGATTGGGTCTACACCTATCTCAATTCCTTCTACCTGGATCCGTCGTCGGCGGTGGGCTGGAACAACACGGTGCTCAAGAACGCCGCCATGCCCAACGTGCTGTGGGAACTGCAGGGCATCCAGACCGCGCAGATGAGCACGCCGGGCAAGGCCGGCGGCAAGCCGGAAGTGGAAAAACTGGTGCTGTCGCGTCCGGGCCGCATGACTCCGACGCAGTTCCATGCCGCCACCCGGGACATCACGGCATTCCTGGAATATGTGTCCGAACCGGCTGCCTTGCACCGCCATTCCATGGCACCATGGGTACTGCTCTACCTGGCCGCCTTCACCTTCCTGGCCTGGTTGCTCAAGCGCGAGTACTGGAAGGACGTCCACTGACGCCGGCGGGTGGCGATGGACGGGGCGCCGTCGTCTTCGCGTTCCGGGAGAGGGAGACTTCGCATGACCCCAGCCGCACGTTCCCACACCGTCCTCACGCTGTACACCACGGCGGACGGGATCCAGTGCCACCGGGTGCGCCTGATCCTGGCGGCCAAGGGCGTCACCTACGAACGCGAGATGGTCGACCCGCGGCAGCCGCCGGAGGACCTGGTCGAGATCAATCCCTACGGCGACGTGCCGACCCTGGTCGAGCGCGACATGGTGCTGTATGACAGCCCCGTGGTCTGCGAGTACCTCGACGAGCGCTACCCGCACCCGCCCTTGATGCCGATCGACCCCCTGTCGCGCGCGCGCCTGCGGCTGGCCGCGGCGCGCATCGAATACGACTGGCTGCCCCTGATCGACACCATCCTGGAGGGTGGCCGCCCCGCGGATACGGCGCGGCGGCACCTGCGCGAGCAGTTGCTCACCTCGGTGCCCCTGTTCAAGGCCTCGCGCTATTTCCTCAATCCGGAAATGAGCCTGACCGATTGCCTGGTGGCGCCGGTAGTCTGGCGGTTGCCGATGCTGGGCGTGGACCTGGGCCACGAGGGCAAACCCGTGCTCGACTACGGCGAGCGCATCTTCCACACCCAGGGTTTCGCGCGCAGCCTGACCGACGCGGAAAGGGCCATGCGCGAGTGAGTGACGAGAACGACCATTCCGTCGGCATGACGTCGAACCGCCCGTACCTGCTGCGCGCGGTCTACGACTGGATCAGCGACAACCGTCTCACGCCCTACGTGCTGGTGGACGCCCGCGTCGATGGCGTGCGGGTGCCGCCGCAGACCGTGCGCAACGGCCAGGTCGTCCTCAACCTGGACATGCAGGCCGTGGCCGACCTGGACCTGGGCAACGACTGGATCCGTTTCAAGGCGCGTTTCGGCGGCGTCAGCCATCCCGTGGTCTTTCCCGTGGCGGCCGTCCTGGCCATCTACGCGCAGGAGAACGGCCAGGGCATGATGTTTGCCGAAGACGGCGACGGCGGCGCGCCGCCGCCGGAGACGCCGCCTCCGGGGGAGCCCGCCGACCGCGAAGACGGCGAATCGCCAGCGTCCGCCGACGCCGGCAAGCCGAAGAAGCGCGGCGCACCGCATCTGCGGGTCATCAAGTAGGACGTATTGCGCCAGTCCGCCCGGGCTCCTAGCCGTGGTCGTGCGAGATGCGCTCGAGCATTTCGGTGACGGCGGCGCGCGCGTCCAGGGTACGCACGTCCGGAGGCTTCAGCCAGGACGCGCGCACACCGGCCAGTTGGCCATGGCGCAGCCACAGCGTGCCTTTCTGGCGATCGCTGCCGTTCACGCTGACCTCGAAGGTGTAATGCCTCTCCAGCGTCAACCGCCCGTCGTGGCGGCGTGGCTTCAGCGCCGTCAGGCCCACCGTATGATCCAGCAACTGGACGTCCTGGCTGGCGCACACGCGCCGGGCGGCGGCCAGCGCGCGCTCGTGCTGGCGCATGGCATCCAGCCACACGCCGATGGCGACGATCAAGGCCAGCAGCAGGAACAGTTCGATCGGCATGGAGGCAGTGTGCGACGGCCGGCGGGTGCCGGCAAGTTTCCACGGCGTGCGCGAAGGCTTACGCGTTCAGGCGCATGGACAGGTCGACGGCATGGACATGTTTGGTCAGGGCGCCCACGGAAACGAAGTCGACGCCGGTGGCGGCGATGTCGTGGATCCGGTCCAGCTCGACGCTTCCGGAAACCTCCAGCGGTATGCGGCCGGCGGTGCGGGCCACCGCTTCGCGCATGGCCTGCAGGGAAAAGTCGTCGAGCATGATGCGGTCCACGCCGGCGGCCAGCGCCTGCTCCAGTTCATCCAGGGTTTCGACTTCCACTTCCAGCAGCAGGTCGGGGCGCCGGGCGCGGGCCGTGCGTACCGCGATTTCCAGGCTGCCGGCCGCCGCGATGTGGTTCTCCTTGAGCAGGAAGGCATCGTACAGGCCGGCGCGATGGTTGCAGGCGCCGCCGGCCCGTACCGCGTATTTCTGCGCCGCACGCAGGCCGGGCAGGGTCTTGCGCGTGTCGAGCACGCGGGTGCGGGTGCCGGCGAGAGCCGCCGCATAGCGGGCGGCCGTGGTGGCGGTGGCCGACAGGGTCTGCAGGAAGTTGATCGCCGTGCGCTCGGCGGTGACCAGTGCGCGCGCCTTGCCGCGCAGGGTGCACAACAGGGTGTCGGCCTCGACGGACTCGCCGTCGTTCACGTTCCAGTGGATGGCCATGGCCGGGTCGAGCCGGCGGAAGCAGGCGTCGAACCAGGCCGCGCCGGCGATCACGGCGTTTTCGCGGCAGACCACGTGGGCTTCGGCCCGGGCGTCGGCGGGCAGCAGGGCGGCGGTGACGTCGCCGCTGCCGATGTCCTCGCGCAGCGCACGCTCGACATCGTCGTGGATGACGGCGGCGGGCGGAAGCAGGGACGATTCGGGAGCCGTGGCGCAGGAAACGGAAGGCATGGCGTCGAAACGTGACAAGGGTGCCGCGAATGATACGGCATTTGCCGCGCCGGGTCCGGCATCAAGTAGGGCGGGCAATGCCTGCCCTACGGATCGTCGTTGGCTTGCGCCTGCTTGCGCTGATCCTGGGTCTGGCGCAGGCGTTCGACGATGGCGTCCAAGGCGCGGTCGAACAGGGGCAGTTCCTCGAGCACGATGGCCGTGCCGGCGGCGAATTCGCTGGCCAGTTGCGCGGCCGTCTTGTCGGCCACCTTCAGGCCGCGGCGGTTGACGAACAGGTACTTGCCGCTGATCGGGCTGATCCAGGACAACTTGGCCCGCTCCGGCGGGGAGGCGGCGTCCTGACCGCCGGAAAACTCCAGCCAGGTGCCGACCTTGAGCGAGCGCACGAGCTCCGCGTGCGGATCGACGGCCGCGGCGGTCTCCGCTTGGTCACGGGCTTCGGCCGCTTCCGGTTCGTGGGCCACATCGGGCCGGGCGATGGTCTCGATGGCCTCGGGAATGGGCAGGTCCGCGGCGTTGGTTTCGTCCGCGTCCGGCGCCGGTTCGGCTTCGCCCAGTTGCACGCGGTAGAACGCGTTGAGCTGGACCATGAGGGTCTCGACGTCGGAATCCTGGAAAGCCACGGTGGCCAGACCGTGGCGCAGCGATTTTTCCAGCAGCGGGAGCAGTTGCCGCAGGCGCTGACGTTCGGCCTGGCCGTGCTTGGGCAGCGCGCTCCAGATGAAGTCGTCGACGAAGCGCAAGGCCACGCGGAATTCCTGGGAGTCCTCTCCCTGGCGCAGTTGCGCCAGTACCAGGTAGTTCGCCCAGGCGCGCGTGAGGATGCCGCGGATCAGCTCGGGCAGGTCGTGCTGGCCCATGCGGTCGAGGATTTCCCGCGCCGCATGGCGTCGTGCCTGCTGCAGCTTTTCGCGGCCGCGGACCGCCTCGGCGACGCGTTGTTCGGACAGTTCGGCACGCTTGCGGCTGGTCGCCATGAAGTCGGCCAGTTCCTGCTCCTGGCGGGCGAAGATGTCCATGTCGTCGTCGAATTCCTGCAGCAGGGTTTCGACGATGGCGTGGATCTTGGCGTACAGGCGGCGGTCGCGGTCGGAGTCTTCGGACCAGCCCTTGGCGGCCTCGGCGAGGGCGTCCAGCAGGCGCCGGGCCGGATGCGAGGCATGCGCGAACATGCGCCGGTCGAGGATGGCGGCCTTGAGGTAGGGAATCTGCAGGCGCGCCAGCAGGGCCTGCATCTGCGCGGGCAGGTTGCGGTCCTCGAGGATGAATTCGAACAGCATGCCGACCAGGTCGATGGTGTCTTCATCGGCGCCGGACACGCGCGCGCGCGCGTTGCCGCGCAGGCGGCTGATCTGCTGCTGCAGGCGGGCCTTGAGCTGGTCGATGTCGAGGGTATCGAAAGCGTCGTCGCGGGCGCCGGTTTCGTCCGCGTCCGCCGTGTAGGTCACGGCCACCTGGTTCTGCAGCAGGCTCAGTGCGCCCAGCAGCTCGGCCGGACTGAGCGAGGGCACGTCGCCCCCCGTGTCATGGCCGATGGCGTGGCGGCGCGTGGCCAGGAGGTTGTTGAGCATCTGGTAGAACTCGGCCTGGAAATCGCCGCCGGTATCGGCGCCAGGGAGGGTTGCGGCCGTTGCAGGCTCGCGGCGACCGGCGCCGCCATGACCGCGTTGCGGGCGCTGCCCGGGCAGTTCGTGGCGCAACCGGGGCAGTACGCCGGCTTGCGCGAGCTGGGCATTGACGGCGGCATACAGCTCGCCCAGGTCGGCCATGACGTAGCGGTCGAACAGCTTGTAGATGATCAGGCGCACGCGCGTTTCCACGTTGAGCTCGCGCATGGCCTGGCGGAACGCGTCGCACAGCATGGCCGGCCCGACCGGATTGTTGGCGTCGGTCACCTTGGTGCCGCCGCAGATCACCGACAGGCGCTGGTTGGCCGCGTACAGGGGGCGGGCCAGGCGCCCCTGTGCCTTGCTGGTCATGCTGGCGATGGCCAGGGATTCTTCCAGCTCGCTGTCATCGACCAGCGAGAGTTCGCCCGATGTGCCGGGAAGCGGGGCCGCGGCGTCGTCGCCATGCGAATGCCGGCCGGACGCGACGTGGGAGATCCCGTAGCGTACCTGCTCCATGAACTGGCGCTCGACCAGGGCGCGCTTCTTGCGCACCTCGCGCATGCCGTCGAAATACTGCGTCTGCACGGCATTGCTCTCGGCTTTTTCGGCCAGGTCGAAAAGGGTGTCGTCCACGTGCTCGAACATGTTGTCGGCAAGCTTGCCGAGCTGCGCGGTGGCGGTTTCGAGTACGTTGCCCAGCAGTTCGCCCACCTGCTTGTCGCGCGGGCCACGGTGCGAACCGAAGTTGACGATGTTGGAGGGATCGTTGGCGATGCTCATGACCGGTTTCCGTCAGACAAGGCGCATGCGACGCCAGACCACCATTGTCGCCCCGCCCCGGCAGGAAAACGTGAACGCAGTCACGCCGCGCCGATCACGCTGCCGCGCGGGGGAAACCGTTCAGCTGGGTGGTGCCGATGCCTTCCTCGCCCAGCAGGACCGGGATGTCGTCCTCGATGCGGTAGATGACCTTGCCGTCGGTGGTGATCAGGCCTTCGCCCAGGGGGCGTTCGACGCGGGTGCCGGCTACCGTGTCCACGTTGCCTTCGTCGATGGCCCGGTTGAGGTGCTTGATCTCTTCGCGGCGCAGCGGCCGCAGTGGGGTCTTGCTGACCGGGCAGCACAGGATGTCGAGCAGGCGTTTGTCCATGGCTATACAATAGCCGCTTTTAGGCGCGACAACCATGAGTGCGACAGCAGGAAACTCCCGCGTGGGGGTGGTGATGGGCTCGCGGTCCGACTGGGAGACCATGGAACACGCCGCCGCCACCCTGGACCGCCTGGGCATCGCCCATGAGGTCCGCGTGGTGTCGGCCCATCGCACCCCGGACCGGCTGTTCGACTATGCCGCGCAGGCGGCCGGACGCGGACTGCGCGTGATCATCGCCGGGGCCGGGGGCGCGGCGCATCTGCCCGGCATGCTGGCGGCCAAGACGCGTCTGCCGGTGTTTGGCGTGCCGGTCCGTTCGAAGGCCCTGAACGGCATGGATTCCCTGCTTTCGATCGTGCAGATGCCGGCCGGCGTTCCCGTGGGCACGCTGGCCATCGGCCGCTCCGGCGCCGTCAATGCCGCCCTGCTGGCGGCGGCGGTGCTGGCCCTGGACGACGCGGCCGTGGCCACGGCGCTGGAAGCCTTTCGCGCCGAGCAGACCCGCCGCGTGCTCGACGACGACGATCCGAGGCGTCAACCATGAGCGGGCGCCGGCCGGTGGTCGGCATTCTCGGCGGCGGTCAGCTGGCGCGCATGCTGGCGCTGGCCGGCGTGCCGCTGGGGGCGCATTTCCAGGTGATCGACGGCAAGGCCGACGTCTGCGCCGCGCAGGCGGCTCCGGTCACCGCCTGCGCCTGGGACGACCATGACACGCTCGGCAGCTTTGCCGAACGGGTGGACGTGGCCACCTTCGATTTCGAGAACGTGCCGGCCGATACCGCGCGCTGGCTGGCCGAGCGCACCCGCGTCGCGCCCCATCCGGACGCCCTGGCCGTGGCCCAGGACCGCCTGGCCGAAAAGACCACCTTCAACGCCATCGGGCTGCCCACGGCGGCCTTCCGCACCGTGGACACGCGCGCGGAACTGGACCGGGCGCTGCAGGAAATCGGCACGCCGGCCATCCTCAAGACGCGCCGCATGGGCTACGACGGCAAGGGCCAGTTCCGCCTCAAGAGCGCGGCCGACGCCGATGCCGCCTGGCAGGCATTGGGCGAGCCGGCGGCGCGCTACGGCCTGATCCTGGAAGCTTTCGTGCCGTTCGAGCGGGAAGTCTCGGTGGTCGCCGTGCGGGCCCGCGATGGCGAATTCCGCGCCTGGCCGCTGACCCAGAACTGGCACGTCGACGGCATCCTGTCGATGAGCCTGGCACCGGCGCCGGATTCGGATGCATTGGCGCCGAAGGCTTTCGAACATGCCCGGCACCTGGCCGAAAAGCTGGACTACGTGGGCGTGTTCGCGCTGGAGCTGTTCGTGGCCGATGGCGAACTGCTGGGCAACGAGATGGCGCCGCGCGTGCACAACTCCGGGCACTGGACCCAGGACGGCGCCGTCACCAGCCAGTTCGAGAACCACGTGCGCGCCGTGCTCGGCCTGCCGCTGGGCGATACCGCCGCGCGCGGGCCTTGCGTGATGTTCAACTGGGTCGGCGAGCTGCCCGATCCGGCGCCGCTGCTGGCCGTCGCCGATGCGCATTGGCACGACTACGGCAAGGACCCGCGGCCGGGGCGCAAGGTGGGCCATGCCAACGTCTGCGCCGCCGATGCGGCCACGCTGCATGATCGCATCGCGGCCCTGGCCCGTGCCTTGGGACGGGAAGGGCAGGCCGCGCCGGTGCTGGCGGTGTTGGAGGTGTCGGCAAAGGGACGAGGGACGAGGGGCGAGTAGCGAGGGCGTGCGCTTGGGGATCGTGGCTTGCTCGACGTGGCGCCGATACACACGAATCGTCATTGTCCGACGTCCTGAGCGTCCCTCGACCTCCGGTTTTCGCGCCCTCGCCCCTCGCCCCTCGCCCCTCGCCCCTAAACACAAGAAAGGGCCCCATCGAGGAGCCCTTTCTGTTCGTCTGGCATGGAACCCGCTCAGGCCATGTTGCCGGCCGCAAATTCCCAGTTCACCAGGTTCCAGAACGCCTCGATGTATTTCGGGCGCGCGTTGCGGTAGTCGATGTAGTAGGCGTGTTCCCACACGTCCATGGTCAGCAGCGGCTTGTCCGAGCCGGTGATCGGGGTGGCCGCGTTGGAGGTGTTGACGATGGCCAGCGAGCCGTCCGGACGCTGCACCAGCCAGGTCCAGCCGGAGCCGAAGTTGCCGGCCGCCTGCTTGCCGAACTCGTCCTTGAACTTCTCCACCGACCCGAAGGCCTTGTTGATGGCGTCGGCCAGCTTGCCGCTGGGCTCGCCGCCGCCGTTGGGGCTCATGGAGTTCCAGTAGAAGCTGTGGTTCCAGGTCTGGGCGGCGTTGTTGAACAGGCCGCCCTCGGCCTTCTTGATGATGTCTTCCAGCGCGGCGTCGGCGAACTCGGTGCCCTCGATGGCGGCATTGAGCTTCTTGACGTAGCCGGCGTGGTGCTTGTCATAGTGGTATTCCAGCGTCTCGGCCGAAATGTGGGGTTCGAGTGCGTTCTTTTCGTAGGGCAGGGGAGGTAGCTCGATCGCCATGGTTTGATGCTCCTTGGGATTGGCTGGATGGGATGCGTTCGCGAGCCGGGCGAACGCACGATGAGTGAATCCCTAGTGTAGACCCTCGGGCCGCCATGGGCGTAGTCGGGGCTCGGCCGCCGGTGGCCCGGGGTACAGGCAAGTCCATTACAATGGACGGCTGCTGTTGCGAGGTGTTTGAGATGGATGCTGTCGAGCGCATCAAGGCCATTGTGGCCGGGCATCCCGCGGTGTTGTTCATGAAAGGCACGCCGCAGTTTCCGATGTGCGGTCATTCCCATCGTGCAGTGACCGCGCTGCACGCCGCCGGCCTGCCGTTCCATGCGGTCAATGTGCTGGAGGACCCGGAGATCCGCGCCGGCCTGCCCGCGTTCATCAACCAGCGGTCGTTTCCGCAGCTGTTCGTGCAGGGAGAGTTGATCGGCGGCTGCGACATCATCGA
>CAZMMO010000059.1:0-9828 GCA_964567365.1 uncultured Rhodanobacteraceae bacterium
GGAATGATCCGGCGGCACCGGTTCACGGCGACAAACCCAGCCGCTTGGCATCGGCCGCCGGTCGATACAGCCAAATGCCGACGAAGCCCGTCACGGTCAGGATGACCGCCGTGGCAACCAATCCAAGATCGTAACCAAGCGGCTTGCCGGGCACCGATCCGACGATCATGCCGAAGAGCCAGGGCGCCAGGATCCCGCAAAACGTGATGACGCCCGCCACCACGGACATCAGCGCACCCCGGCACCAGACGGGACTGATCCGCCCCATCATGAGATACATCATCGGATACGCCGTGGTTGGCAGCCCCAACGCCACCGCGATCAGGGCGACGGCAGCGGGTCCGGACGCCAGTGGCACCAGAAAAGCCGCCACACCGGAAACCACGCTGATCACGCCGGTCGCCACCCCGCGGGCGGCGCGCACGCTGATGCCGGCACGGATGGCACGCTCGCTCGCCCACGGCAACACGAGGACGCCCGCCGCGCCGACGGCGGGCGGGAGTGCGACCAGGCCGCCGATCGCCGCGCTGGAATACCCGAACCGGTCCGCAAGGATCAGCGGCAACCACACGACGCTCACGCTCAACGCCCAGTAACAACCCCAGCCCTGGACGACGGCCCCGATGCCCGTTCGGGTCAGCAGCAGTCGACGGTAGCCGACCCTGGGCTCCCCGGGTTTCGAAGTGCGCGTGTCGACACGGGAAGACGCGTACGTGACGAACGGGCCTTCGCGCCCGACCAACAGCCACAGCACCGCCCAGACCAGGCCGATGAGCGCCATGAGCGCGAACGCCATGCGCCAGCCGTACGCCTGGATCGTGATTCCCAGAATCGGGCCAAAAAACGCGATCCCGGCCGGAACGCCCAGATGCTGCAGCGACGTGGGAATGCCGCGCTCGTCGGCCGGGAACCACTTGTACAACGTATGGGAAAGTATGGGAGCCGTCGGCCCCTCCGCCGCACCGAGCAGGATGCGGTTGAAGTACAGGGTCCACACGGCTCCGAACAGAAGGAGCGGAACGCAGGCGACCGACCACAGAATGCTGATCCACAAAAGCATCTTCGTGGTTTGTATGCGGGTGGAAACGAACCCGGCCAGCACCGCCGCGAGACTGAACAACAGGTAGGTACTGCTGCCGATCAAACCAAAAGCCGCGTCGGACAAATGGTATTCGCTCATGATCTGTTTGGCCGCCAGCCCGAAGACGGCCTTGTCGCCAAAGTTGATCATCATCAGCAGCATGGCCATCACGGTGACGATCCAGGCACGCCGCGAGCCCTCCGCCAGCGGGGCATGCGTCGCGATTGCTCGCCGAATGCTCATGATGATGTGCGAACCCTCCTGTCCGGGTCGTCAGGAAATCCTGATGACCCCTGCCTCGCCCAATGCCGCGATTTCCTCGTCGCGCATTCCCAGCCGGTCCTTCAGGATCCTGCGGGTATCCTGTCCGCACTCCCGTCCGGGATGCACGACCCGCCCCGGACTGTCCGAAAGACGCGGAAATACGCCCGGCATGGTCACCTGACGCGCGAGATTCTCGTCCCACACCTTGATCAGGCTTTCGCGCTCCCAGACGTGCGGGTCGGCGTCGATGTCGCTCGCGTCGTTCACGAGGCACGCGGCAACATCGTGCTCATGCAGCAGGCGCAGCAAGTCACTTGATTGATATCCGGCCACGGCGCCGTCGAGCTTGTGCTCCAGCAGCTCGCGATTCTCGACACGCAATGCATTGGTTTCGAACCGGGGATCGGTGACCAGCTCCGGCATACCCAGCGCCTCGGACAAGCGTGCGTACATGCTCGGCGTCGAGGCCGGCAGGACGAGCCATTTCCGGTCGGCGGTCCGATACATGTTGTTGGGCGCCACCGAGGGATTCGCGTTGCCGTGCCTGCCGCGCACCTGGCCCGTGACGTCATGGACGATCATCATGTCTTCGATCATGCGCATGACCGGCTCGTACAAGGCCAGGTCGACCATCTGCCCGCGCCCCGTCACCTGCCGGTGATAAAGCGCAAGCATGATCGAAAACGCCCCGTAGACACCGCCCAGGCCATCCGCCACCGCGTACCCCGAGAAGACGGGTTTGTCCGCTGACCCCGTAATGTGGGTAAGGCCACCGAACGACTCCGCGATCCTGGCAAACGCGGGCCGGTCCGAGTACGGCCCGCTGCTTCCGAATCCGGTGAGATAAAGCACGACGATGCCGGGATTCACCTCGGCCAGGTGGTCGTAATCGAGCTTCCATTTTCGAATGGTGCCCGGGCGGTAATTGAGGATCGCCACGTCGGACTTTTGGACCAGCTTCAGGAATATGTCGCGACCATCGGGAGCGCGAAGATCCAGGCCCAGGCTTTGCTTGTTCCGGTTCGTCACCTTGCTCAGCAACGATTGCCCGTTGCATGCCGGCGGGTATTGCCGGATGGGATCGCCCGCATGCGGCTCTTCGATCTTCACCACGTCCGCGCCAAAGTCGGCGAGCAGGCCCCCGGTCATCGGGGCGGCGATGACGGTTCCGGCGTCGATCACCCGGATACCGGTCAGCGGGCCCGACCTGTCCGTACTGTCCGCCATGTTCATCCTCCCTCCGTCCGCGCCAGCGCCCGTGCGGGCATGCCCTCTGCCCGGACTATGCAGCCAAGCTCCGGCAGTGTCAATATTCACTATCTTAATTGTGAATATTGTACGGAGACATTCTCCCTGATAAGGTTCCAGGCCAGAGTTCGAGTCCGGAGTGGGAACGGGAAGGTGCGGAAAAGGGGGCCTGCGCCAGGATCGATACGGCCTGGCCTGGCGAACGCGCCGGACCAGGGCCCACGTGGACACCGATCACGATGACTCGGCAGATTCCCGGGGAAACGCCATGAACCAACGCAATCTTTTCAGCCTGGATGGCCGCACCGCGCTCATCACGGGCGGCTCGCGCGGACTCGGTCTTCAAATCGCGGAGGCCCTGGGCGAGTATGGCGCGCACGTGATGATTTCCGCGCGCAAGGCCGACGAGCTGGAACAGGCACAAGCGCACCTCCAATCCCGCGGCATCGAAGCCGACTGGATGGCCTCGGACGGATCGAAACCGGAAGCGGTGCGGGCACTGGCGGAAGACGCGCAGGCACGCATGGGCCACATCGACATCCTGGTCAACAACGCCGGCGCGACCTGGGGCGCGGCCGCGGTCGACCATCCGCTGGAGGCCTGGGACAAGGTATTCAACCTCAATGTCCGCGGCTTGTTCCTCCTGTCCCGGGAGGTCGCAAGGCTGTCCATGCTACCCAACGGCTACGGGCGAATCCTCAACATCGCGTCCATAGCGGGGCTGGTCGGCAATCCGCCGGGGCCGCTGCGGACCATCGCGTACAACAGCTCCAAGGGCGCCGTGGTCAACTTCACCCGGGCGCTGGCCAGCGAATGGGGCCGGCACGGCATCACGGTCAATGCACTCGCGCCGGGCTATTTCCGTTCGAAGATGACACGCGGCATCATCGAGCAGGTGGGAGTCGAGGGGCTGGTAGGCCAGGCCCCGCTGAAACGGCTCGGCAACGAGGAAGAGCTCAAGGGTGCCGCGCTGCTGCTGGCGTCGGACGCCGGCAGTTACATCACCGGCCAGGTCCTCGCGGTCGACGGCGGCTATACCGCCGTGTGATACGCCATCGCCACACCCGGTTTCTTCCGGACCAAAGACCGTGAGCCGGTTCACCCCACCCCGCGACCGGTCGATTCAAGGCTTGTCTGCCGCAGCGGGAGCTTTTGCCGCATGACCCGCCGATTTCGGTGGCAGCGGCGGGGCGGCAACCCCGACCTTGATGAACCACTGTTGGTTTGCCCGGCGCCGCCGGTCGACCACCTCGTTCCGCATCTCGAACATGCCGGGGAGCAGATCGTGGCGCAGCTGCGGCCTGTCGGAAAACAGCATGTAGGCCTGGTCGTCGGAGTAGGGACGCCACGCGGGATATCCCGGGCTCGTCGGCTTCCCCGTCTTCGCAAAGCTCACCCAGTATCCGATCATGGCGTCCGACAGCGCTTTCTGGCGGCTGCCCTCGGGCCTGGGCCAGTTGACGGGGAGGACGGCATCCTTGCCGACATGGCCGAACACGAACGGCAATTCGCTGGCGTGGAACCCGCACAGGTTCCGCGACGAGGCCGCCGGGTAGCAATGGTGGAAGAAATAAAGGTAGGCGGGCCGCCCGGCAGCCGACTCCCGGCGCACCATGAGCTCGGTGGCCCAGCCATAGACGGCGTCGCGTACCGTCTTCAGCATGCTGCGCGGAATATCGGATGCCGGATACAGGCGCAGGAATTGTGGCGCAAGATCGCGATAACGCCGCACGATTTGTTGCTTGTAGGCGGCCGACGTTGGCGGTGCCGGAGGCAGCAAGGAGCGTTGCGACCGGATCTCGGCATAGTTGAATCCGGCCAGCAAGGGGACTTTGGCTTCGTGTCCCTGCTCGAATGCGTCGACCACCTGTTCCGGCAACGACCAGCCGTCGATCGTGCCCCGGGACCAGAAGCGGCCTTTTTTCGCCGCATGCAACAAGGCCTCGGCGGACATCGCGCGCAGCGCCTTCAGGCCTGGCGCACCCACGCTCGCAGCAAACTTTTTGCCGATCTGCTCCGCGGAGCGCTGCCCGTAGGCCTTGCGGCGCAATTCGGGGACCGCGCGCATGTTCGCGCTCTCCGCGATCGCCTTCCCGAACAGGCCGCGCGCGAGCGGCGACGCCAGCAAATAGGTCACGCTCAGGGCGCCGGCCGACTCACCCATGATGGTCACGTTGTGCGGATCGCCACCGAAAGCGGCAATGTTGTCGCGCACCCACTTCAATGCGGCGATCTGGTCCAGCAGCCCGTAGTTTCCGGAAGCGTCATGGGGCGATTCGGCACTGAGCGCCGGCAGCGCGAGCCACCCGAATACGCCCAGCCGATAATTGATCGAAACGAACACGACGCCGCGGCGCGCGAAGTTGCCACCGTCATACAGCGGCTCTCCACTGCCCCCGATCGTCAGGGCGCCGCCGTGGATCCATACGATGACCGGCGCCTTGTGCGCCGCTGCCGGCGACCAGACATTGAGCGTCAGGCAATCCTCGCTCATGGCTGCCGGCGGGTCGTAGTAGACGTTGTCGGCCGGCAGGTTCGGCTGCATGCAGCTGGGCCCGAACGCCGTCGCGTCGCGGATGCCCTGCCACCGCGCCGGCCGGGCCGGCGGCTTCCAGCGACGCTGGCCAACCGGCGGCGCCGCGTACGGAATCCCTTTGAAAACACGCACGCCGTCGCCGAGGGTTCCGGACAACGTTCCCTGGGAGATCGTCACGACGGGAGGATTTGCCACCGCGGCCGGTTCCACTGCGCCGCACGACGCGCCCAGCAGCCCCGCCCCCAGCAACACCCCCATCAGACCGGTACGCAGTTGTCGGCACATGGCCACTCCCGTTGTTCCACAAAAGACCGCCCAACGCGCCGTGCGGCCGCGCAAGACCCGGACCGGCGAAGGGAATCCCCGCCGCGACCTGCCGCTCTTCGCGACCACCATCTCCCTGCCCTGTCCCCGGCCTGCAGGAGCCAACGGCGATGCCGGACCGTGCCAAGCTTCACGTTAGCAAACACCATGCGGAGCATCATGTCAATATTAGCTAACTTGATAGTTAGTATCTAATCGCGGGGCGGCGGCAGGGGCGGCGACGCGACGCCCGCGTTCCAGTTCCACGGTTGATTCCCGCTGGCCATGCGTCGGCATACGACCCGGTCGACAAGCTCGTACATCCCCGGCAAAAGATCACGCGATGGATGCGGAGCGTCCGTGAAGGCCATGTAGGCCTTGTCCGGTCCAAAAGCCGGCCAGTCGGGCGCGCCTTTCGCCACGGGCTTGCCGGTGCGGGCGAAGCTGGCCCAGTACGCCGTCATCGCCTCCGCAAGCTTTCGCTGCGGTGGCGTATCGGGAACCTTCGGCCAGCGCGGCGGCGTACCGTCGAGGTTGCCGAACACGAACGGCAGTTCGCTGGCATGAAAGCCATGCAGGCCCGCCTCGTCGGCCGCCGGATAGCCATGATCGAAAAAGTAGAGATAGGCCGGCGCGCCGAGGGCGGCCTGCTTGCGCGCCAGTTTCTGCGCGGTCCAGCCGTACAACGCGTCGCGGGTCGCGGCAAGCACGCTCTCCTCCATGTCGGAAGCGGGGTACTGTTGCAGGAACTCGTCCGCGAGGTCGCCATAGCGGTCGCGGATGATGCCGACATAGTCGGCCTTGCTGGCGGGAGGCTCGGGCGCCAGGATCCGCAGCGAGCGGATTTCGCCGCTGTTGAAACCGGCCAGCAAGGGCACGTGCGCCTGCCCACCCCTGTCGAAAATCGTGACCAGTTGATCGGGCACGAAGTGTCCGTCCACGCTGACCCAGGGCGCGAATCCGTGTTCCGCCGCGGCACGGGTCAACGTGCCCGCATCCATGGCCCGCAACCCGGCAAGATCGGACACTTGCAGGGCATCGACGAGTCTGGTGCCGCTCTCCTCGGCAGACGGCATGCCGCAACCGGCCCGCTTCAACGTCGGCATGGAAATCATGTAGGCGCTTTCGGCGACGGCCCGGGCGAACAAACCCCGGACCTGCGGCGACGCCATGAGATACAGCACGCTCAAGCCGCCGGCGGATTCGCCCGCGATGGTGACGTTGTCCGGATTGCCGCCGAATGCCGAGATGTTCTCCCGGACCCAGCGCAAGGCCGCGATCTGGTCCAGCAAACCGTAGTTGCCCGATACCCCGTGTGGCGATTCGGCGCTCAGCGACGGCAGCGCAAGCCAGCCCAGCGGTCCCAGCCGGTAGTTGATCGAAACCACCACCAGGCCGTGCCCGGCCAGCCGGGCGCCGTCGTAGAGCGGATCGCGGCTTGTCCCGCCCCACAAGGCGCCCCCATGGATCCAGAAAAATACCGGCGCATCGTGCGCCTCCTGCGGCGCCCAGACGTTCAACGTCAGGCAGTCCTCGCTCATGGGCATGGGCTCGAGTTCGTACAGGCGCGAAAGCGTCGGTTTGGGCTGGTGGCAGGCGGGACCGAACGCAAGGGCTTTCCTGACCCCTTGCCAAGGCTCCACCGGTTCCGGCGGTTTCCAGCGCAGCGCACCCACGGGCGGCGCGGCATAGGGAATACCCTTGAACACGCGGAGCGCTCCCTCCGCCAAGCCTTGCACGCGGCCGGTGGATGTCTCCACGACGGGTGCCGATCCGGGGGGTGATCTGGACGACATGGCAGGACCTTTGCGACGACCGTATGCAGCCAGGCCTCACATGCGGAGGGTCAGGGCACGAAGGACCACCACACGATACATGACGGAGTCACGCGGCTCCGCCCGCGGTTCGGGCGGCAAGATCCTTCTTGTGCAACACGCGCGCCAGAAGCAGGAACAACACGATGGCCAGGAGGTAGAACGGCACCAGCAGGTACAGCGCCATCTGCAATCCATGGGCATCCCCGAGCGCCTGGAAATAATCGCTGGCGGCGCCGACGAAGGTCGGCCCCAGGCCCAGGCCGATGAAGTTCATGATCAACAACAACAGGGCGCCCGACATCACGCGCTGGTCGGGCCGGACCTCCTGCTGGACAAGGGTTACCGACGCGGTGAGGTAAAAGTAGTTGAGAAACATCACGGCGAACAGGAACGACAGCGATACCGGCCACGCGGGCGCCCACACGAAACCCAGGTACAGCGGCAGGACGAGCACCAGCGAAGCGGCGGGAAGCCAGCCGTAAGCGGCCTTGGAATGCCGGGTAAAGCGGTCCACCATGCGCCCGGAAACCAGCATCCCCGCCCCCATCCCGATCGCGATGGCCAGGGCGTAGTACACCGCGATCTCTTCCAGGGTCATGCCCTTGCCGCGCATGAGGAACAGCGTGGCGAAGTTGCCCATGCCGTAGGTGATCATCTGCGTCGCGGCGCTGCCGAAGGCAGCCAGCAACAGTGTGGGACTCGAAAAGAACATTTTCAGCGTTTCGAGGAATTTCGCATTTGCCGTGCCGGCGCCGACGGGCCGTGCGGTCGCCTTGCCATCGAGACCGCCTTTCGACGGTTCCCGCACCATCAGGACCAGCGCGAGGGCCGCGACCACGCCCACTCCGCCCAGGATGAGGAACGCATACCGCCAGCCAAGCGATACCGCGATGGACGCGCCGAAGGCAACCCCCAGCGCGGCGCCTATCGGCGGCCCAAGGTTGTACAGGCCCAGCGCCCTGCCGCGCTGGTTGGGCGGGAAATAATCGGAGATGATCGCGTACGACGGAGGCACTCCGCCCGCCTCGCCGAACCCGGAGGTCATGCGGGCGATCGCCAGCTCGGGATAATTGCGCGCCATGCCGCAGGCCATGGTGGCCGCGCTCCAGACCGCGCACGCCAGCGACAATACCTTGACCCGGTTGGTCTTGTCCGCCAGCCATCCGATCGGGACGGAAATGAAACAATAAAACAATGCGAAGTAGAGGCCGCTGATCAAACCGAACTGGCCGTCGGTGAGATGCAGGGTGTCTTCGATGGGTTTGGCGAGAATGGCCAGCAGCTGCCGGTCCAGAAAATTCAGCACGTAGATGAAACACAGCATGCCCAGGGCGAACCAGGCCCGCCTGCTGGTCGCGCCAACCGTTTTGTATCCCTCAACCCCGGGCTCACAAACGTTCGAAACTGACATGAAAGCCGACCCCGCCGATTCCGCATTTCCACCAGAACTTCCCTGGAGCGGTCACCAGAAACGCGGCTTCTGCACGACTCGAACCAGCGGCCGAAGCCATTCGGCCCATGCCTGTCGCGACCGGAGCTTCCGGACGGCGCCCCTCCGACGCCCTTTCGAAACATCATGCACGCAAACCGCATCATCGTCAATATTAACTATTGTTAGCATGAATATTTATCGCTGCCCGCCTGCTATCACAACCACGGCTTGCAGGAGACGGCCCGGATCGCAGCAAACCGACCGCACCAGGCGGTACCATCGTCCCCACGTCAAAAGGAACCAACCCATGCGCCCCTTCTCCCTCGGTGACGACATCGACCTGTTGCGCGAGACCGTGCACGCCTTCGCCGAGAAGGAAATCGCCCCGCGCGCCAGCGCCATCGACCAGGACAATGTCTTCCCGGCCGACCTGTGGCGCAAGCTCGGAGACATGGGTCTGCTCGGCATTACCGTATCGGAGAAATACGGCGGCGCGGACATGGGTTTCCTGGCGCACCTGGTGGCCATGGAAGAGATCTCGCGGGCGTCCGGGTCGGTGGGCCTGTCCTATGGCGCGCACTCCAATTTGTGCGTGAACAACATCTTCCACAACGGCAACGACGCGCAGCGCGAAAAGTACCTTCCCAAGCTGTGCTCGGGCGAATACGTCGGGGCGCTGGCCATGAGCGAGCCCGGCGCCGGCTCGGACGTGGTCGGTTCCATGACCTGCAAGGCCGAGAAGAAGGGCGACGTATGGGTCGCCAACGGCTCCAAGATGTGGATCACCAACGGTCCCGACGCCGACGTGCTGCTGGTGTACCTGCGCACCGCCCCGCGCGCGGCCGGCAGCCGCTGCATGACCGCCTTCATCGTCGAGAAGGGCATGCCGGGCTTTTCCACCGCGCAAAAGCTGGACAAGCTGGGCATGCGCGGCTCCAACACCTGCGAGCTGGTGTTCGAGGACTGCGAGATTCCCGCCGAAAACGTCCTTGGCGAGGTCAACGAAGGCGTCAGGGTGCTGATGAGCGGCCTCAACACCGAGCGCCTGGTGCTCACCGGCGGTCCGCTGGGACTGATGCAGGCAGCGATGGACATCACCCTGCCCTACGTGCGCGAGCGCCGCCAGTTCGACGCGCCGATCGGCAGC
>CAZMMO010000060.1:0-9667 GCA_964567365.1 uncultured Rhodanobacteraceae bacterium
GCTGTCGATGGTCTCGTACTGCAGCAGGGCCTCGGCCATCAGGTGCAGCTTGTCCATGTTTTCGGTCAGCAGGCGGTGCGCCGTGTCGTAGGCATGGTCGAGAATGCCGCGCACCACCTCGTCGATCTTGCGCGCGGTTTCGTCGGACACGTTCTTGTGCTGGCTGACCGAGCGGCCCAGGAACACCTCTTCCTCGTCCTCGGCGTAGGTCACCGGGCCGAGTTCGTCGGACAGGCCCCACTTGGTGACCATGTTGCGCGCCATCTTGGTCGCGCGCTCGATGTCGTTGGAGGCGCCGGTGGTGACCCTGTCGCCGCCGAAGATCAGCTCCTCGGCCACGCGCCCGCCGTACAACGAACACAACTGCGACTCGATCGCCGTCTTGTTGAGCGAGTACTTGTCGTTTTCCGGCAGGTACATGGTGACGCCCAGCGCGCGGCCGCGCGGGATGATGGTGACCTTGTAGACCGGATCGTGCTCGGGCACCAGGCGGCCGACGATGGCGTGCCCGGACTCGTGGTAGGCGGTGAGCTTCTTTTCGTCCTCGCTCATGGCCATGGAGCGGCGTTCCGAGCCCATCAGGATCTTGTCCTTGGCCTGTTCCATGTGCTTCATGCGCACCTCGCGCGCATTCTCGCGCGCCGCGAACAGGGCCGCCTCGTTGACCAGGTTGGCCAGGTCCGCGCCGGAGAAGCCCGGCGTGCCGCGCGCGATCAGCGACGGGTCGACGTCGGTGTGCATCGGCACCTTGCGCAGGTGCACCCTGAGGATCTGCTCGCGGCCCTTCACGTCCGGCAGGCCGACCACGACCTGGCGGTCGAAGCGGCCCGGGCGCAGCAGGGCCGGGTCGAGCACGTCCGGACGGTTGGTGGCGGCGATCACGATCACGCCCTCGCCACCCTCGAAGCCGTCCATTTCCACCAGCAGCGCGTTCAGGGTCTGCTCGCGCTCGTCATGGCCACCGCCCAGGCCGGCGCCGCGATGGCGGCCGACGGCGTCGATCTCGTCGATGAAGATGATGCACGGCGCGTGCTTCTTGGCCTGCTCGAACATGTCGCGCACGCGGCTGGCGCCGACGCCGACGAACATCTCGACGAAGTCCGAGCCGGAAATGGAGAAGAACGGCACCTTGGCCTCGCCGGCGATGGCCTTGGCCAGCAAGGTCTTGCCGGTACCGGGAGGGCCCACCATCAGCACGCCGCGCGGGATGCGTCCGCCCAGCTTCTGGAACTTGGACGGGTCACGCAGGAAGTCGACCAGCTCGCCGACCTCTTCCTTGGCCTCCTCGCAGCCGGCCACGTCGTTGAAGGTGACCTTGACCTGGTCTTCGCCCTGCAACTTGGCGCGCGACTTGCCGAAGCTCATCGCGCCACGGCCGCCGCCGCCGGACTGCATCTGGCGCATGAACCAGATCAACACCGCCACAAAGATGATGATCGGCAGCCAGTTGATCAGCAGGCTGAGCAGCGAAAAGCCGTTGTCGGATGGCTGCTGATGCACTTCCACATGATGCTTGAGCAGGGTCGGCACCAGCGAGTCGTCGGCATACGGCGCCACCGTCTTCAACGAGCTGCCGTCCTTGAGCTTGCCCTCGATCACGGCGGGCATCTTGGAGCTGATCGTCACCTTGGCGACATTGTCGTTCTCGACCTGTTGCACAAAGGTCGAATACGACATCTGCTGCGCAGTACTGCCGTGCGGGCTGAAACTTTGGAATACGGCCACCAACACGACCGCGATGATGAGCCAGAGCAGCAGATTCTTGACCATTTCACTCTTGCGCTTGCAGGTTGAAAAAATTCCGGTCAGCGGCGCGCGCCGGCCAGTGCGTACACCTCGCTCGAGCGCGCGCGCGAGGCCTTGGGTTTGCGCATCGTGACGTGTCCGAAATCGGCACGCAAGCTGCGCACGTAAGCGTCGAAACCGGCGCCCTGGAACAACTTGACCAGGAACGCTCCGCCCGGCCTGAGCCATTGTCGCGCAAAATCCAGCGCCAGTTCCGCCAGATGCATCGCGCGCGCCTGGTCGGCTACGGCCACACCACTCATATTGGGGGCCATGTCCGACAGTACAAGGTCGACCCGGTCCGTGCCCAGGCGTCCCTCCAGTGTCTTCAGGATGTTTTCCTCGCGAAAATCTCCCTCGATGAACTCGACCCCGCCGATGCCCTGCATTGGCAGGATGTCCAGTGCGATCACGCGACCGCCCTCGCCCAGACGGTCGCGCACCAGCTGCGACCAGCCGCCGGGTGCGGCACCCAGGTCCACCACCGTCATGCCGGGACGCAGCAGGCGGTCGCGCTCGAGCAGTTCCTCCAGCTTGAAGGCGGCACGCGAGCGCCATCCCTCGGCCTGGGCCCGCCGGACGTAGACATCGTCGAAATGTTCCCGCAGCCAGCGGGAACTGCTCTTGCTGCGGGCCATGGCGGCATTACCCGGAAACCGGCAATCGGCCCCATGATACCCTTTGTCCCGACCCAACCGCGAGCCGAAACTGAACAACATGACACCGCCATCCCGTGCCCGTCGCCCTTCTGCCGCGCAGTCGGCATCCCGGTCCCGTCCCCACGGACGGCGGGCCGGTGACGGTGATGCCATGTCCCCCGCGGCTCCGGTCCGCACCGGGCCGCTCACCCACGGCCAGCTGCGCTACCTGCGCGGCCTGTGCCATCATCTCAAGCCCGTCATCCTGCTGGGCAACAAAGGCGTCACGGCGGCCGTGAAAGCCGAGCTGGATCTCTCCCTGGACCATCACGAACTGCTCAAGGTGAAGCTCTCCGGCGCCGACCGCGAAGAACGCCAGCGGCAACTGGACGACCTCCTGGAGGCCTCCGGTGCCGAACTGGTCCAGCAGGTGGGCCACGTGGCCAGCCTGTTCCGACGCAACGCCGACAAGCCGCGCCTGGCACTGCCGCGCTGAACGAAACCGATCCCATGGAACTGCTGCTCGAACGCCCCGGCGACTACCCCCACGTGCACCACGTGGACGAGCATGCCATCGCCGTGATCGAGCACGACGAACTGCGCACGCTGACCCACAGCTTCATCCTGGCCGCGGACCACATCATCGAGGGCTGGCCCGTGGCCGAGGCCGGCGCGCTCGCCCCCGCGGCCATCGAGCCCATTCTGCAATTGCAGCCGGAGGTGGTCCTGCTGGGGACCGGCCGCACGCTGGTGTTTCCGCCCGCGGGCATCATGGCCGCGTTCCTGCAACGGGGCATCGGCATCGAACCGATGGACAACGCCGCCGCCGCCCGCACCCACACCATTCTGGCGGGCGAGGATCGTCACGTGGTGGCGGCGTTCATGCTCTGACCGCGGCGCACACCGTGCTGCCGGTTGCGCGGAGCTTCACGCAGCCTAGCGGCGCGGCAGGTAATCGAGTGGATTGACCGGCTTGCCCTTGTAGCGCACCTGGAATTCCAGTTCGTTGCGTGAAGCGCCGGTGGACCCCATGCGGGCGATGATCTGCCCGGCCTTGACGTGCTCGCCCTCCTTGACCAGGCGCTTGCTGTTGTGGCCGTAGGCGGACAGGTAGTCGTCGTTGTGCTTGATGATGACCAACTCGCCGTACCCGACCAGACCGTCGCCGCTGTAGACCACCACGCCGTCGGCCGCCGCCCGCACCGGATCGCCGGCGTTGCCGCCGATGTCGATGCCGGGAATGGCCGCCGATGGCTGGAATCCGTTCAGCACCTTGCCCGTCGCGGGCCAGCGCCAGGACACGCCACCCACCTGGCGCGTCGCGCCTGCCGGGATGGGCGCCGCGGGCGTTTGGTCCGTGTCCGGCGTGGCCGGCGCCTGGCCGGCCACGACCACCACCGTGGACACCGGTGCGGACGGCTCGGCCGCCTTCGCCACCGTCGATGCGGCTCCGGTGGCCGCGCCCGTCGCCTTGCCAGCCGCCTTCGCCACCGGGTGCGTCGACGTCGAGGTCGACGGCACAGGCTCGAACACCGGCACCTGCGGCTTGCGCTCCGGCATGCCGGCCGGCCGGGTCAGGCGCAGCACCTGGCCGGGGTGGATCACGTAGGGGGCGCGGATGCCGTTCCAGCGCGCCAACTGGTGATAATCGACATTGGCGCGGAAGGCGATGCTGTACAGCGTGTCGCCGCGCACGACGGTGTAATGCCTGCCTTCCATCGTGCCCGAGGCGTGTACCGGAATGCCGTTGCTGTTGGTCTCGACCACCACCGAGCGATGCAGCGGAGGCACCCCGCATCCGGCCAGCAGCGTGACGGCGGCTGCCGCGGACAGACATGCACCAATGCGCGATTTTGCAAGCATGATTTCAAGCATACCCAGACTCGTTTCCGTTTTCAGCGCAGGGCGAACCACCACACTCCCAAGGCAACCAGCAGCACCAGCACGACCCAGCCGAAACGCTCGATGTGGCGGTGCATGATTTCCTCGGCGCGTTTGCCGAACAGGCGGATCAGCAGGGCCAGCAGGTACACGCGCTTGGCGCGACCGATGGCGATGCAGACGATGAACGCCGGCAACGGCACGCCCACGATACCCGAGGCCCAGGTCACGAACTTCATCGGCACCACCGGTTGCAGTGCCGCCAGGATCAACACCAGCACCAGGCTCCACCAGTGCCGGCCCATCTCCTGACGCAGGCTGTCCACGCCCTGCTCGATGGGGGCCAACAGATGCAATTGTGCCAGCAAGGGAGACAACGCCTGGAAGGCATAGTGCCCCAGTGCGTACCCCACCAGCGAACCCAGCAACGAGAACAGCAGGCTGAGGTGGGCGTAGTGGAAGGCCCGGCGCGGCTTGGCCAGGGCCATCGGCGCCAGCATCGCTTCCGGGGGAATCGGGAAGATGAAGGCCTCGATGAAACTCAGGCCGGCCAGATACCACACCGCGCGCGGCTTGGCCGACCAGGCCAGGGCACGTTCGTACAAGGGGCCGAAAAGACGCATCAGCACCCCATCCCCGGCGCCAACGGCCCCGTTGCGTCCTTGCGGGCAGCCCCGGAAAACCGCCGCATGCCATGGTTGCCCTTATGGTAGTGCCCATTAGTTTTTCGAGCCCCCCTTGTAGGAGCGCACCTGGGCGCGACGGCCTCAACGTTCCATTGAGTTTTGAGCCTGTCGCGCCCAGGTGCGCTCCTACATTCGCGGGGTGGTCGAGGTTGGCGCACAAGATAGGCGTCCGCAGGGAAAATCGGGGCATCGGCGAACGCGGAGGGCGCCATTCAGGCCAGTCCGCCCAGCAACGGCACGAAACTGACGGCACCGAGGTTCTCGCTTTCCAGCGTGCCGTCCTCGAGCTTGCGCAGGCGTACCAGGGTCTGCTGGCCAGACGGGCCCACCGGCGCCACCAGCACCCCGCCCGGCGCCAGTTGCTCTCCCAGCCGGCGCGGGATGCCCTCGCCGGCCGCGGTCAGGATGATGCCGTCGAACGGGGCTTCGTCCGGCCAGCCCAGGCGGCCGTCGTCATGGCGCGAGCGCAGGTTCTTCAGGCCCAGTTGGCGGAAGCGGCGGCGCGCCTGGCGCAACAGTTCCTCGATGCGTTCCACGGTATAGACCCGCGGCCCCAGCATGGACAGGACCGTGGCCTGGTAACCCGAGCCGGTGCCGATTTCCAGCACCCGCTCGGGCACGCCGCCCTCCAGCAGGGCCTCGCTCATGCGCGCCACCACCCACGGCTGGGAAATGGTCTGGCCGTGGCCGATGGGCAACGCGGTGTTCTCGTAGGCGCGCGAGGCCAGCGCCTCGTCGATGAACAGGTGCCGCGGCGCGCGGCGGATCGCCTCCAGCACGCGCAGGTCGCGGATGCCCTCGTCGCGCAATTTCATGGCCAGGCGGTCGCGCGCGCGCTGCGAGGTCAGGCCTTCGCCGCGCAGCGCGGATTCCGGCAGGGCAAACACGCTCATGCAAGCTGTCCGTCGGCGGCCATGGAGGCGGACAGCGCCTGCACCCAGGTGCTGACCTTTTCCAGCGCCTGGAAGCGCGTCAAGTCCACGTGCAGGGGCGTGACCGACACCAGGCCGCGGCGCACCGCGTCGAAGTCGGTGCCCGGCCCGGCGTCGTCCACCTCGCCCACGGGGCCGATCCACCACATCGGGTGGCCACGCGGATCGGTCTGCTCGATGCAAGGATCGGAGCGGTGGCGCCGGCCCAGGCGCGTGACCTCGAAGCCCCGGATCTGGCTCCACTCGCGATCCGGAACGTTGACGTTGAGGATGGTATCGGCCGGCAGCGGATCGGTGAGCAGGCGCTGCATGAGGGCCAGTACCGCGCGCACCGCCGAGTCGTAATGCTGGCCCTGGTGCTCGTGCGTGACCAGCGAGACGGCGATGGCCGGCAAGCCGCAGTAGCGTCCTTCCATGGCCGCGGACACGGTGCCCGAGTAGATCACGTCGTCGCCCATGTTGGCCGAATTGTTGATACCCGACACCACAATGTCCGGATCGTTCTCCAGCAGCCCGGAAAGCGCCAGGTGCACGCAGTCGGTGGGGGTGCCGGCGACGCGGTAGCGGCCGTCGTCCATGCGCCACACGCGGATCGGCTGGTCCAGGGTCAGCGAATTGCTGGCGCCGGAGCGATCGCGGTTGGGGGCGACCACGGTCACCTCGCCCACGGCGGCCAGTCCCTCCGCCAGCACGCGGATGCCCGGAGCATCCACGCCATCGTCATTGCTTACCAGAACACGCATGGCCCATCCGTTCACGGGCGCGTGCAAAGCCTCGCGCCGAAACATACAAACCGTGATTCTAGCCGATCGGCACGCGCTCGGGGTCGCGTCCGGAGTATCAATCTGCCGCAAGGACAAGCTCGCGCGCCACCACCGTGGCATAGCTTCCTGCCGGCAGGGAAAAATCCAGCTGCAGCACGTCCGGCTCCGGCCACTGCCAGGAAAAATCCCCAGGCAGCAGGCGCAACGGCCGCCGATCCTGATCCAGGCCCTGCCGCTCCAGGCCGGTCGCCAGCGGCCTGTCCGCCTCGACCGCGGCAAGCTCGACGGCCCTCGCCTCGGCCCGCGTCGGTGGATCCCCCTGCCCCCACAGCGGGCCCGAAGGGTGAATGTCGCCGCTGGCCAGGCGTTGCTCCAGGACGGGGGTAAATTCCTCGGGGCCGAACCAGGAACGCGAGCCGGCCAGGCACCACACCTCCCCGTCCAGCGGACGATCCCATGCTCCGCGCCGCACACGCTCGGCGAGCACGTCGTTGAACAGCCTGGAGCGCGCCGCGGAAACCAGCAGCGAACGGGTGTGCCGATTTACCCGGCGGCCGGCAAAGACGGCGCGGGCCTGCTCGATGTTGCCGCCGCCGCGTCCGAAGCGCTGTTCGCCAAAGTAATTCGGCACGCCGCGCAAGCGCACGGCCCGCAGCACTTCTTCGGCGCGTTCCCGGTCCCCGGCCACGTCCCGCAGCCGCAGCCGGAAGCGGTTGCCCTGCAACGCGCCACGCCGAAGTTTGCGCTCGTGCCTGGCGCGGGCCAGCACGCGCACGCCATCGTGCGCGAACCGCGACCAGTCCGGTTCCGGTCGCCCGGCCAGCTGCACCGAGAAAGCCTGGCGGGTGACGGCATGCCGGTCCTTGAGGCCGGCATAACCCACCGCGACCGGACGCACCCCGGCAAACCGCGCCAGCTCGCGCGCCACCCAATCGGTGTTGGCCCCGCGCTTCTCCACCGTCAACAAGACGTGCTCACCCCCACCATCGGCCTCGTAGCCGAGAATCTCCTCGACCACGAAGTCCTCGGGCATCACGCGCAGCCGTCCGTCGAGGGGTGGGCCGCCGTGGGCATAGGGAAGTGCGGGCATGGCTGGCGACGAGGTTTTCATGGGCAGGAGATTGGAGATGGGCCGCGGGGGCGTCGTGTATGGTCCTGGAGGGTATGTCGATTGCCTGAAACAACAAGAAGCGCACCCTCGCTACTCGCCCCTCGTCCCTCACCCCTGCTCCTCAATGCAACAAGAACACCGTAGCCAACCCCAACACGATGAAGAACCCTCCGCTATCCGTACACGCGGTAATCATCACGCTGGACCCCAGCGCGGGATCGCGCCCGAGCCGGGCCATGGCCATCGGGATGGCCACGCCCATGAAAGCGCCCAGCAACAGGTTCAGCGTCATGGCCGCCACCATCAGCAGGCCCAGCCCGGGGCTGCTGTAGATGGCGGCGAAGACGATGCCGATCACGCCGCCCCAGACCAGCCCGTTGACCAGAGCCACGCCCAGTTCCTTGCGCCACAGGCGGCCGGCGTGGCGGATGCCGACCTCTTTCAACGCCAGCGCCCGCACGATCATGGTGATGGTCTGGTTGCCGGAATTGCCGCCGATGCCGGCGACGATCGGCAGCAGCGTGGCCAGCACCACCAGCCTTTCGATCGAGCCTTCGAACACGCTGATGACGCGTGAGGCGACGAATGCCGTGCACAGGTTGATGGCCAGCCAGGACCAGCGGTTGCGCACCGAGGACCAGATCGAGGCGAAAATGTCTTCTTCCTCGCGCAGGCCGGCGCGGTCCAGCACTTCCTGCTCGCTGGATTCACGGATATGGTCGACCATCACGTCGATGGTCAAGCGGCCGATCAGGCGGTTGCCCGCGTCCACTACGGGCGCGGAGATGAGGTCGTAGCGCTCGAACGCCTCGGCCGCCTCGCCGGCATCGTCCTCGGGCAGGAACGTGTTGACGTCGCGCGCCATCACCTCGCCCACCATCTGCTCGGGCTGGTTGAGCAGCAGCCAGTTGAGTGGCAGCACGCCGGTCAACTGGTTGGCATGGTTGACCACGAACAGCTTGTCGGTCTGCTCGGGCAAGGCGTCGAAGCGGCGCAGGTAGCGCAGCACCACTTCCAGGGTCACGTCCTCGCGGATGGTGACCATCTCGAAGTCCATCAGCGCGCCGACCTGGTCCTCGGGATAGGACAGCGCCGACTGCACGCGCTCGCGCTGCTGCTGGCCCAGGCTGGCCATGAGGTCGGGCAGCACGTCGGCGGGCAGATCCTCCACCAGGTCGGCCAGTTCGTCCGCGTCCATGGGCTCGACGGCGGCGAGGATTTCCTGGTCGTCCATGTCGGCGATCAGCGACTCGCGCACGGCGTCGGTCACTTCCAGCAGGATTTCGCCGTCGCGTTCGGACTTTACGCATTGCCAGACGGCCAGGCGCTCGTCCAGCGGCAGGGCCTCGAGCAGGTCGGCGATATCGGCCGGATGCAGCTCGTCCAGCCGCTGGCGCAACTCGTCACGCCGGTCCAGACGCAGCAACTCGTCCACCTGCGCCAACTGGCGGGCAAGGCGGTCCTGCACGTTCCTGGTTTCGACTTCGGTCATGGCACGCTCCGTCCCGACGACGGCGTGCCATCGGGGTTACCACATCACAATGTTGGGCAAGATCTGTGTTGAAGGTGGACTGGGCAAGTCCATGGTCAGGTATCCCCGGTCTGCGTTGGGCAGGGGGTGCATGGTAGCAGCCATGCCCCGCCTGCGACACTGTTTGTGACGCGCAAGTGGGGACGCGCCACCGCGCAAGTGGGGACGGGGGTAATTAATTTTTTGTATGGCGAATAACGACACGTTGTATGTCACCGTTCTACAAAAAATTAATTACCCCCGTCCCCATTACCGTTACCGGTCGCGTCCCCGTTACCGGCCGCAAAAAATTAATTCCCTCCGTCCCCTTTGCTGGCTGCGCTGGTGCTGGCGGCCGGC
>CAZMMO010000061.1:0-9644 GCA_964567365.1 uncultured Rhodanobacteraceae bacterium
TGGACAAGCTGGACGATGCGGTCATGCAACGGGTCGATGCGGCCCTGGCCTGACGAATCGGCGGTGTTCGCCGGCTCGCGGCCTGTCATCGCCGGCCATGGCAGTCCGGTGGGAGCAGCCCTGCAGGCGACGACCTTGAATCCAATGCAACACCGGGTCGCCGCCCGCCGTACCGGAAGGTTTTGGCTGGGCAAATATCATTTGCGATTGGATTCTTCTTCTTTTTGGCGATGCCGACTGGGTGGTGCCGTCGAGGCGCGCACGATCAGCTCGGGGCTGAAGGATTCGTTGGATATCTCTGCCTGCTCCTGGCTGCTGAATTGGGTGATCAGCATGCGCGCGGCGTGTTCCGCGATTTGTACCGTGTCCTGGCGCGCCGTGGTCAACGGCGGCCAGGATTGGCGCGAGAATGGATTGTCTTCGAACCCTGCAATCGACAGGTCGTGTGGTACCTCCAGACCCGCAGCGCGTGCGGCGGCAAGAACCCCTGCGGCAATTTCGTCGTTGGATCCGAAGATGGCGGTCGGGCGTCGCGGAAGCGTAAGCAGCCAACGGGCGCGGCGGAAGCCGTCGTCGAAGGAATAATCGCCGTCGATGACGAACTCTTTTTCTACCCGGATGCGGTAGTGCCGCAGGGCGTCGCTGTAGCCGCGAAAGCGCTCGTGGCTGGTGCGGTGGCGCTTGGTGCCCCACAGGAAGCCGATCCGCGTGTGGCCGAGCTTGATCAAGTGCTCGGTGATCGCGTAGGCGGCGTTGTGATCATCGACGTAAACACATGGCCAGCCGTCGGCAGGATCCTTCGTGCCGGACAAGACGCGCACGCATGGGACCTTTGCGTCGCTGAGCTGGCGCAGCAATCCGATGTCCTCGGACATCGGGGGGGTGAGGATGACCCCGGCTGCCTTGGTTCGCTGCATGGGTGTGAGCAGGTCGTCCTGGATGTTCGATGTGGCCGGCAGGCATGGGTAGATCTGTAGCCCGAATCCCGACTTGCGGCACACGGACAGCGCGCCATTGATCATGGCGATGATGTAGTAGGGGTTGGGATTGTCATAGGCCAGTGCAACCGTGTATTCACGGCCGCGGCGCAGGCTCCGCGCGGTGACTTGCGGCTGATAGCCCAGCACCTCGACAGCCTTGAGCACGCGTTGGCGCGTCACCGGCCGGACCGAAAGCTCGTTGTTGATGACGCGTGACACGGTTTTCAGCGATACGCCCGCCCATTCGGCAACGTCTCTCATCGAGGCCACGGTTGGTTTCCCCTCTTGGTGATCGTGCGCCGCGACGCACAAGCGGCTCGACTGGACATAGTAGCGCCACACCACCGGCTGACTTCGGGATCGGTGTCCGATCGCCGCCGCTGATGTACTGGCGTGCCGACGTGCTGCCGACCGAACGAAATGCGCCCACGCCGGTAATGGTGCTCCGTGGACATCGTCATGTCCAAGTCGGGGGCGCGTGAAGTCGACGTCGAGCCGTACGGGGCAGTGGCGTGGCGACATGCCGGCGGGCCGGGGTTGCGCTGATGAGAGCGGGTCCCGCCTGGACGTGGCTCGCGCCTTGTTGCCGAGTCGTGATGTGGACATTTTGTGTCATCATTTTGTGTCATCAAGTACCGAACTGCGACAGTGTAGATCCTGTATAGCTGCATAAATCAACATATATGCGGAAGACTCTGTTCTTGACAACGATATCATGATGGCGTAATAAAACAGGCAAGGCGGCCGCATCGGGGGGTGCGCGCCGCCGTGATTGTTCCGTTCAGAGCGTAGGGGAGCGCCGTGACAGATACGGAAAGTTCGCGTTCGGCCGCAACGGCGACGAGGCCTTTTTTGGCTGCCGACATAGGCGGCACCCATGTGCGCATGAGCCTGGCCGTGGCGCGATCCGGAGAAGCGCCGATCACGTTTGTCGCCCAACGCAAATACGCGTGCAGCGACTATCCCAGCTTGCTCGAGATCATCCGTACCTTCCTGGACGAGTGCGGGGAAGGTGACATCCGGCGGGGCGTGTTGGCGTGCGCCGGTTACGTCGTCGACGGCGTGCTCATCAATACCAACCTGGCCTGGGGCATCAATGTGCACGCGTTGCGTGAGGCATTGCGCCTGGATGACCTTGCCCTCATCAACGATTTCGAAGCGGCCGCCTATGGGACGCAGCATGCGGAATTGAAAGCCTCCACGTGGCTCACGTCCCGCCATGACGGTGACGGCAACGGCGCACGCGTCGTAATGGGTGCCGGTACCGGATTGGGATCTGCCGTCCTGCTGCCTGGTCCGGGTCGACTGCGCGTGTTGACCGCCGAAGCGGGGCAGGTCGCGTTGGCGGCGGGCAATCAACTCGAAGCGGACATAGTGCGCGTGCTCAGGGATGCGGGCGGACGCCACGTGCCCTATGAGCGCGTGCTGTCGGGACCCGGCTTGTTGAACGTGTATCGCGCCTTGTGCACATTGGCGGGTGACGCTGCGCCGCTGTCCACACCCGAAGCCGTCAGCATGGCGGCGGTAGCCGGGGATGACCCGCATGCGCGCAGGACGATCGACGTGTTTTACGGCCTTTTCGGGAGCCTCGTCGGCGATCTGGCCATGCTCTACAACGCCACCGGCGGCATCACGTTGATCGGAAGTGTTCTGGCGGGAACGAGGCCGTTTCTGTTCAGCGGACCGTTTCTCGAACGTTTCACGGACAAGGGCCACATGCGCAGATTTGTGGAGACTGTTCCCGTCCGTGTCGTCGACATGGATGAACTTGGCGTCATCGGCGCAGCCAGCTGGTATGTGCACCATCGCGTCCGGGCACCGGATGCCGACCATTCCCGCGATCGGTACGACACGCGCAAAGCGGGTCGTACCGATCGCGGTTCCGCGCATGCTCTCGATGTTCCGGGCGCATGAATCATTGCCACCTCAACTCAACCGGGCCCAATCACAAGTGCCTCTCGGTTGCTGGCGTAACGCATACGGATCCCGTTGGTGAAATACACGATTTAGGTAATTGGATCTTGCCTTCACGGCCAACGGTTGCGTCGTCTTCTTGGAAATGAAGGAGAGGGATTTACCCGTAGTCATTCAAACGTAGAGGGGATGAACCATGATGTACTCCAGGACCATACTGTCGGCGAGTATCGTCGCCGCTCTGGCATTTGCCGGCACCGCGTGGGCACACACGGGCCAGCCCGGTGCCAATCAGCCTGATCAATCGCAAAACGCCAGCCAGGATCAAAAAAAGGACGGAAATAAGGCGGGGGCCGTCACCCAGGAAAACGCCGCGCAACTGCAGGGAATAACCGTGGTCGGGGTTCAGGCAAGCCTCGCGAAGTCGCTCGAGCGCGACCGGAACAGCAACGCCGTGGTATCCACCATTACGGCCGAGAATATTGGCAAGTTTCCCAATACGGATGTTGCCGAAGCCATGACGCTGTTGCCGGGTGTCACCGTCGACAGACGCTTCGGCCAAGGCGGTCGCGTCAGCGTCAACGGGACGGACCCGAGTCTGAACATGACGTATCTCGACGGGCATCCGATCGCGAATGTCAACTGGCTCTTCGGGTCTCCGCCGGACCGCGGCTTCAATTACCTGATACTCGCGCCTGGCATATTGGGCAGCTTGAACGTCTACAAGACAAGCGAAGCCCGTCTGCCGTCAGGCAGCTTGGGCGGCACCATCATCATGCACACCCGCAAGCCACTCGATCTGCCGGCCAATACGCTGGCGGTGTCGCTGGGTGGAAGTTACAACGAGCAGGCTGGAACGGTACTTCCGCAAGGCTCCGTGTTCTACAGTTGGGCCAACGAAAGCCGCACGTTCGGCGTCGACATCGGTGCATCACGGTTGGAGGATGACATAAACCGCCAGGGGCGCGAGATCTTCTCGTACACCACCGTGTCGAGCCTGATGTCCAATCCGCTGGTGGCCGATGAGGTGCAAAAGGGATTGATCCGTCCCACCGACAAAATGCCAGGAGTCATCAACTCCGCCTATTTCCAGAATCCACGCCGGAGAAACAGCTTCCTGGTCAATGTCGAATGGAAGCCATCCGATCAATGGACCGTCCAGTTGGGAGGCCTGGACGTCAAGGAAGACTTCGCGAATATCAACCAGTCGATGTGGAGCCAGATGGCCGGCTCCGTAACGGGCATTACGAGTCTGGCCTCGGATACACCCGGGTTCATAACGTCCGGTACCGTTTGCGGCAGGGGCGAGACGATGCCTGGCGTCAATGGGGCGCCTGGCACCCCTTGCCCGGACAATCAGACCGTGTTTTATCAGGGGGGGCAGCGTATTTCCCTGATGAGAACGAAGAGTGCCCACCTGCATGTCGTCTACAGCGGGTCACGTTGGGGCTTGGATGGCCAGATCGGCACGAGCTTCGCGTCGGATGACAGCGTCCAGTATGAACTGAACGCGACATCGCATGGAGGCTACAGTTTCACCAGCCCGACCGGTTGGACCTTCAACGACCGCGCCGACGCAACAGACCCGAACCGATGGGAGATCCTGCCGACATCGTTCGTCGAGAAGTTTCCCGTACACGGGCGGGTGTCGTTTGGCCATCTGACTGGTCACTACGACTTCGACACCGCATTCACTCGTCTGCTGTTTGGCGTACGGTATTCCAACAACCGACATTGGGCGGTGGACAAACAGTTTGTCGGCGGAACCCCGCTTGGCACCCTGGCGGACATTGGTGGCGTTTACATCACGGACATCATGGACAACCAGCACTTTCCGCAGTACACGGAGGATATGCGGCGCCACGTGGCGGTGCCGCCCGATGCCATCGAACGGTATCAGCGCGGAAACCCCGGATTGCTCGAGGTGCCCTTGACCGCGGCATCGTATTTGAACAACACATGGGCTTTCGGCCAGAAGACGGAGTCGGTGTTTGTCCAGCAGAACTTCGCGACCGCGAATGGACTGCGCGGAAACTTCGGACTGCGCTACGTAAGGAACCAGTTCACCAGTACGGGTTATGTGCTGGGCAGCAGCGTCCCGACGCTTCCGGCCGACCCCGCCTGGCTTCAGACATCCCACCGGACCGTAAACAAGTTGTTGCCATCGTTCAACATTGTCTACGACACGGGCGGTGCCTTCGTCCTGCGCGGAGCGGCCGCCAAGGTCATCGCCTGGGCACCGTTTACCCAAATGAACAACAGCAGGTACCTGTCAGGCGGCAACCCGCCGACGGGTACAGAGGGCAACCCGGAATTGCCGCCCTACGTTTCGTACAATTTTTCCGGCGCGGTGGAATGGTACTTCGCACCGCAGTCGGTGCTGTCGTTCACCGGGTTCTACAACCACATCCTGAATTATCTCTCGATCGTGGCGGTGAAGGAACGCGCATTCAACTCGCAGAAACAGACGGCACCCGACCAGTATGCGAAGGTCATCGGCAAGCCGCCCGGCAATTGCACGGCAGACGGTTTCTGCGATTACACGATCCAGAAAGCCGGCGGTATCGGCCCGGCACAACTGAAGGGCTTCTCGCTGGCCTATCAGCAGGCATTCTCAAGTGGCTTCGGGATCGTCGCGAACTACACGTTCGCCGATGGCACGACGAAGATCGGTTATGCGCTGCCTTACAACTCCAAACAGGTGGTAACGCTCAGCCCGTATTACGAAGGCGACCACTTCACCGCCCGCGTCACCTACAACTGGAGAAGTGCGTACCAGGCTGGCGGCTATCTGGCGGGAGCCCCGCCGGCAACCATCAGCGGCTACACCGACATAGGCGTGCAGCTCGGCTACAACTTCAACGAGCACTGGCAGGCCACCTTCTCGGCGACCAATCTGTTGAACGAGCCATACAACGCGTACGACGTCACGCCGAGCGAGCCGCTGAACCGCTACACCAACGGGAGGCTTTATACGGCCAAGCTCCGATTCAAGCTGTAACGGAGCGACGTGTCCTGGGAGCGCGGTTGTACCGGTGCCGCCCGGGAGAGGACCGTGGAATCGCCCGGTCGCACCCTTCCCGCGTCGGCGCGCTGAACCAGTGGCGGCGCGTGCGCACCCGCCGGAACAGCCGGCCGGGAGTGGATATTCCGGAGTGGCCGGGCCACGGCTTTGCGGTTCGATCCAGGTTTGCCGTTGGACGCGATGGACGATTCGCTGGATCACATTTTTTCTTTTGGAGGCAATCATGTTTGCACGTTTGGCGAGTAAGAGCTTGGCGCTTTCCTGTTCGATAGCGCTGCTGGGAATGAGTGGCGCGGCCGTGGGCGCGGATACGCCGCACCCCATGCAGGTCCAGGCGCCGACACGCGCGATGGTCCTGGTGAACCAGGTCGGCTATGAGCCGGCTGATACCAAGATCGCGCTTATCCAGGGACTTCGGGGGCAGCGCTTCACAAGTTTTACCGTGGTCGACTACTACACGGGGGCGACCGTGGCCAAGGGCGTACCTGTCAAAGTCGGGCCAGTGAAAGGCTGGCATGACTGGGTGTACTGGAAAGCGGACATCAGCTCCGTCAAAACCCCCGGCAAGTACCTGGTCTACGCTGACGGTTCCACGACTGCACGGTCACTGCCGTTCAAAGTGGCCGAAGACGTGCTCAAGCGCTACACGCTCTCGAACGTGCTGTACTTTTTCAAGGGACAGCGGGTTACCGGAGCCAACGAACGGGCGGATTCGCACCTTGCGAATCCGGTGCCGGGCGGCGCGCCGTATGTCGATCTGAGGGGCGGCTGGTACGCCGCAACCGGTGACTACGGCGTACACATGAGCGAAGGCAGTGCGCGATCCACGCTGGTGTACCAGGAGGTTCCAATGGCGGACTGGGTCATGATCCAGACCTGGAAGCACCTTCGCAGCCCGCACGACGTGAACTTCAACCAGTATCTGCTGCGATTGATGGATGGGATCACCTATGGCGCCGATTTCCTGGTGCGTGCGCATATCAAGGAGGGATCCTTCTATCGCGGCATAAGCGCGGGATTTGATGGCGGCAAACCCGGCATCGACAAGCTCAAGCTGGCGAAGGACAGGTCCGTCAGTGTGGGCGAGTTCGCGGCACCGAAGGACGCGGCGAAGAAGGCGGGGCAGCGACAGGCGGGATCGTACGAGGTCAGCTTTCGAACGGGTGGAGGACTCGCCGTTGCCGCGCTGGCTGCCGCAAGCAAGCTGCCGCATGGCGGCGAATTTTCGCGCCAGAGATATCTCCAGGTTGCCAAGGAAGCCTATGCCTTCCTGGAACAGCACAACGCGGAACTGGAATACGGAACGCAGGAAAATATCGTCGACTATTACTGCGCGTTGTTGGCGGCGACGGAATTGTACAAAGCAACGCAGGAGGACCAATATCTTCAGGCAGCCAACGCCTGGGCGACGAAGCTCATGGGGCAGCAAGTGGACGATACGGGAGCGTTCGGTGGCGGCTACTGGCGAGCCGGTACGGGAAAGCTTCCGTTCGTGAACGAGACCGACGAGGGCCTTCCCGTTGTCGCACTGGTGCAGTATTTCAGTATTGCTCCCGCTGCACAGCAGGCCAAGGTCAAGCGCACGATTCAAAAGTCGCTCCAGTTCTCTCTGCGTGCTGCGCACAACGTCACGAACCCATTCGGATACGCACGCCAGCTCGTCAAACCGGGGAACGGAAAAATGCGGATCCAGTTCTTCTTTCCGCACAATGTTTCCGGTGCGGACGACGTCAACGGAACCGGCCGCGCCTTCTGGTGGCAGGGTGAGAATGCGCGCCTGGCATCCATGGCAGCCGCGGCGAGGGCGGCGATTCCCCTGTTCCCGAACATGAAGGATTTCCAGCATGCGTTGCGCGCGTACGCGGATTCCCAGCTCGACTGGATCCTGGGGAGAAATCCCTACAATACCTCCATGCTCATGGGGAACGGAGCCAACAACGCCACGTATGGTTATCTCGGCACGTGGCAGTACACCAGTGCGCCCGGTGGCGTCATAAACGGCATCACCGGCGGAATGAATCCCGAAGGAACCGGTATTGCGTTCAACCTTCGGTATCAGCAGACAGGCGAGGACGACGACTGGCGCTGGACGGAACAGTGGGTGCCACATGATTTGTGGTATTTGTACGCGGTCGGCTTCCGTGACGTCACTGACTGACGAGGTGGTTCCTCTGGTCCGTTGGCCACTGGGTCCGCACGTGTCTGCGTGCATCGTTTGCCTTGCAGAAACGCGGGATCAACCCGAGTGTTCTTGACGTCGCAAAATTCCGCGTTTCGCTCCCAATGAACCCAAGACTTCGATTCCTGCTTCTCCTGTTGCTTGCCAGCCTGGGCGTGCTTGGCCTGTCGGGCTTTGCGAACTTTGGTCCCGGCATTCCGCGGCAGGAATTGCGGGTACCGAAGGTCAAGCTCGAACCGCATACTTACGTCGTATACAGGACCGGGGTGCCACTGAAAATCGACGGCAGGTTGAGCGAGCTGCCATGGAAGGCGGCACCCTGGACGCAGGATTTCGTGAATATAAGCGGAAATCCGTCGAAACCGCCCAGGCAGCATACGCGCGTGAAGTTGTTGTGGAACGGAAAATACCTGTACGTGGGTATTCAGGTGCGCGAAAAGAATGTGTGGGCAACGCTGACAAAGCACGATGCGCCACTATTCCTTCAAAACGCCTGCGAGCTGTTTGTCGATCCCGATGGCGATACGCAGCATTACCTGGAGTTTGGCTTGAATGCCGAGGGGACTACCTATGAATTGCTCCTGACCAAACCCTACCGCGACGGCGGACATCCCATCAGGTCGTACCGCATCCGCGGGCTCAAGGTCGCGGTCTCGGTCCAAGGGACGCTTGACAGGCCGGGAGACAAGGACGTTGGTTGGACCGCCGAAATTGCCATTCCCATGGAAGCGTTGCGGCAACTGAACCTTTTGTACGGACAGCGACCGCCGAAGGCGGGCGACCAGTGGAGGGTCCAGTTTGCGAGGGCGGAGCGGAAGCTGACCGTTCTCGATGGAGCCTATGTCCTGAAAAAGGACCCCGATACCGGCCAACCATTGCCGCCGGTGTACTCGTCATGGTCGCCGCAGGGACTGGTTGATCTGCACTATCCGGAAATGTGGGGATTCATTCAATTTTCCAATATCGTTGCGGGGACGGGTACGGAGGCATTTCACTGGCAGCGACATGAGTTCATAAAGGAGAGGCTCAGGGAGATTTATTATCTGGAGAAACGCTATCATTTCGAACACCGATCCTATACGAACAGTTATTCCGCGCTGCGGGGAAAACGGGGAGGCGGGAATGTATCCCATGCCGCACTACACATTCATGCAACGGAATGGACGTTCCTGGCAACCTTGCCGAGCGTGCGGGGGAGGGGCGTTTGGCTCATCAATCAGGATGGCAAGGTGTGGCGTGCAGGCAAGCGCCGGATGACGCCACATTGATCATGGGCGGGTCTTTCCATGATTGTGGCATGCACTCCCGCTGGCTGCGCCTCCAATAGCAGGGCGCGGCGGGCGCGGGGTGTCGCTGTTGGAAGCGGGTAGGGATCCGGGCCTGGCCCGTCCTGGTGGTGATCGGGGCAGGATGCAAATCCTGTTTCCCGCACGCGGGTTCGTCGTACGATGGACTCTCCCTTTCCCCGTGGACCGGCTTCAATGCGTGATGACTCGCTTGACCGGCTGTACTCGCTGGTCGTCAACGAGGAGGATGCGCGTGTTTG